>JALUKJ010000066.1 GCA_027056615.1 Campylobacteraceae bacterium
TTTTTATATGTTTATATTTTAAATAGTTCATATTTAAATCTTTATAATAAAAGAGTGTCTTCTCTTGTTAAATAACACAACTTATTAAGTCCAATATGTTAAAATTTGAAAAAAAGGCTAACCTTGGACAATATCCTTCCTGCTTATAATGACCCTCTGTTTAGTATTTTGGTTATTATTATTTTAGTTCTTATTGTTGCAATTAGCTCTTTTGTTATGGGTAGTATTAAAGAGAAAAAAAAACGTAAAACACTTAAGAGTTTTCTTAAAGGATTTAATACAAAAGAACATGTTCTCAATATTGAAGAGATGCCTTTTGATTCAACACTTATAAAACCTTTATCTCTCTTAGCCGAAGCATTTTCAAATCAAGGAGAGTACCAAAAATCAATAAACCTTAACATATATCTTATTGAACATATTGATACTTTTTTTGATAAAGAGAAGATTTTGGAACAACTAGGACGAACCTATTTAAAGGCTGGTTTTCTTAAACGTTCAGAGTCTATATTTTTACAGATTCTAAATAAACATCCACGAAATATACAAACACTTTACAACTTAGGAATTGTTTATGAACTACTTCATGAATATGATAAAGCTTTAAATACATTAATACCCCTAAATATATTAGAAGAAGATACAAAGATTTTAGAAGCACATATAAAACTAAACAGACTACTTAACAACAGAAAAATATCACCAAATGAGAAAGTTCAAAAACTAGAAGCTCTTTTAGAAAACAAGCATTATGCTTATAGAAGAATTATCAAAGCACTATTCTCTTTAAATTTAGAGGTAGCATGGAACAATATTCAACTTGATAAAATAGATTCTATACTTGATATATTATGGTTCTTACCCTCTTCAAATCTCAACTTAGATATAATTTCATCTAGTGAAACGCTCTTGGCTATCTACCTTGCAAAAGGGTATATTAAGCCTAATGAGGTGACCCTAAAAAGTAATATCTTTGCAATAGATACCATTATTGCTGTGAAACAGACAGGTAGTGACAATATAGATTTACTGTTTAACTATGGTTGTGGAAAGTGTAAACAGCATTTTCCTATTAGTTTTACAAGATGTCCAAAGTGTTACGCCATAGATGCCATACAAATTAAGGAAACCCTTGCCAAAAAGAAATCGCAAACAAATTACTCTTTACTCTGATGGTTCTAGCCTTGGTAACCCAGGTCCTGGAGGTTATGGAGGTATTTTAGAGTATAATGGTCATGAAAAAGAGTTCTATGGAGGTGAAGCCCATACTACCAACAATCGTATGGAACTTCGTGGAGTAATTGAAGGTTTAAAGTTTATTAAAGAGCCTTGTGATATTACTGTTATATCCGATAGCTCTTATGTGGTCAATGCTATTAACTCTTGGCTAGAGGGCTGGATAAAAAAAGATTTTAAAAATGTTAAAAATATTGACCTTTGGAGAGAATATGTAGATGTATCTAAACCCCATAATATCAAAGGTGTTTGGGTACGTGGTCACGATGGTCATGAGCAAAATGAGCGTTGTGATAAATTGGCTTACAATGAAGCTCAACGACAAAAAGAGTTATTAAATTAAGAATCGCGTAGGTGTACCCATGTACTCGTTCCCACCGTCTCGGTGGGAATGCATAGAAGAGATATTCTAATAAATAGAGTTTTTTTATAAATTAGATTCCAATATGCATTCCCAACGAGGACGTTGGGAACGAGAAAAAATATAAAAAAAGGAAAAACAGAACAATGAAACATTTTAAAGCATTAGAAAAGGCTTTAAACTACAAATTTAAACGAGATGACCTCATCACCGAAGCACTTACTCATAAAAGTTATAAAAAACCTTATAACAACGAGCGATTAGAGTTCTTAGGTGATGCTGTACTTGACTTAATTGTAGGAGAATACCTTTTTAAAAAATTTCCAAAAGAAAACGAGGGTGTTCTATCCAAAATTCGAGCTTCATTAGTTAATGAAGGAGGCTTTACTAAATTAGCACTCAATATTAACCTTGGAGATTCACTACTGATATCAGGAGCAGAAGAGAACAACAAGGGACGTACTAAACCATCTCTTCTATCAAATGCTTTTGAAGCAATTATAGGAGCAATCTATTTAGAGTCAGGACTTAAAGTAACATCAGAAATTGCTATTAGACTTATTGAAGAGGCTTATGAGACCATTGACCTTAATTCACTCTCAAAAGATTTTAAAACAGCTCTACAAGAGATAACCCAAGCTGATTTTGGAGAGACACCTAACTATAAATTGATTCGTGCATTTGGACCCGACCATAAAAAAGAGTTTGAGATAGCTGTAGAACTGCAAAACAGAATAATAGCTTCATCACTAGGTCGTTCAAAAAAAGAGGCACAACAAAAAGCAGCCGAAATTGCCCTTAAGACACTAAGAGGAGAGATTTAATGGACAATACATTTGGAAGAGCTTTTAGCATAACCACTTTTGGAGAGTCTCACGGTAAAGCTTTGGGTTGTATTGTCGATGGTGTCCCTGCTGGACTTCCTATAGATGAAGAGTTTATACAATCTGAACTAGATAGACGAAAACCTGGAAAATCTAAACTAGAAACAGCACGAAAAGAGGATGACAAGGTAGAGATACTCTCTGGAACATTTGAAGGAGTCTCAACAGGGACACCTATTATGATGATAATCTTCAATGGTAACCAAAAAAGCCGTGACTATGACAACATTAAAGATATTTTTCGTCCAGGTCATGCAGACTTTACCTACTTTCATAAATATGGACTACGAGACTACCGTGGTGGTGGACGAAGCTCTGCACGAGAGACAGCAGCAAGGGTAGCAGGTGGTGCAATTGCTAAACTCATGCTTAAAACTTTAGGAGTAGAGATTTACTCAGGAGTTTGTGAAGTGGACGGAATAGAAGCTAAAAGTTATGACTTTGAGTATGCAAAAGGCTCTAAACTATATGCACTAGACAAAGATATAGAGTCTAAACAAGAAGAGGCAATTTTAAGTGCTAAAAAGAGACACGATTCTGTAGGAGGTGTAGTATTAACCGTTGCTAGAGGTGTACCTATTGGTCTAGGTGAACCACTCTACTATAAACTTGATGCAAAGTTAGCTGATGCTATGATGGGTATAAATGCATGTAAAGGAGTAGAGATTGGAGAAGGGGTAGCAAGTAGTTCACTAAAAGGTAGCCAAAACAACGATGGCATTACTCCAAATGGATTTATCTCTAACCATGCAGGTGGAATTTTAGGTGGAATATCAAATGGAGATGAGGTAGTTGTGAAGACACATTTTAAACCAACTCCATCTATTTTTCAAGAGCAAGATACTGTTAATACTTCAAATGAAGCAAAAAAGTTTGAACTAAAAGGTAGACATGACCCATGTGTTGCTATACGAGGTTCAATTGTTTGTGAAGCTATGATGGCTTTAGTTTTAGCTGATATGGCTCTTCTAAATATGGGTTCTAAAATGGAACATCTTAAAGATATTTACAAAATATAAACTTTATAAAAAATAATTATTTTTATAAATTAACAATAATTTAAGTATAATAGCTTTAATACTATTAATAGAGGATTTTCTATGTCATTATCTAAATTTTTTTTATCTACTCTTACATCAATAGGGTTATTACTTTTTTTAGGATGTGGAGAGAACAAAAATAATATTTCTCAACCTACAGCAATAGGTGAAGCAGTTTCAATTGTAAACAGTGACCCAAAAGCAACAATGGCTCCTGCACCATCAACACTTAAAAGTATTACTTCTAGCCTTGCAAAAATTGTAGAGGTAGATATTAAAAATGAAAATCAAAAAGAAGCTACATCTTTTACTAAAGAGACTCGATATTGTGATATTTCGGGTCTAAGAGAGTTTGAATATAGAGGAAACCTACAAAAGATTAAAAAATTAGAAAAATTTAACACTTGTAAAAATACTCAACATATACAAAATGGTTATCTTACATTCAACTATGCAGAGCTAGATAGTGATGGTAACTATCCTAAAATAGTCAATATAGAAGTTAATGAGGATTATAGTTTTAATGATATTTTACTTAAAAAAGGTAGCCATATTGAGAGTCAAATTACTTATAACAGCAATAAGAGTATAAAAAACATCTCTATAAAAGCTAATGGTATTGTTACTTATCAGTATGGAACATATAAGCTTATCTAAAAAATAAAAAAATACCTCTCATTAGTTAGTGGAGTTGTTAAATCATATAAGTTTAGATACAATATCGCAATTTTTTAATTACAACTTTAGGACAACTCATGGCAAACATTTCATACAAAGATGCTGGTGTAGATATTGACGCAGGAAATAACTTCGTTGAGGCAATTAAATCAGATGTAAAATCTACATTTGATTCAAACGTTATTGGAGGTATTGGTTCTTTTGCAGGTGCTTATGCTCTTCCTACAGGTTACAAAGAGCCTGTTATTCTTTCTGCTACAGATGGAGTTGGAACTAAGCTTAAACTAGCAATCCAAAGCAATAAATTTGACACAGTAGGGATTGACCTTGTTGCAATGTGTGTCAATGACCTTATTTGTAACTTTGGAACACCTATGTTCTTTTTAGACTATTACGCAACAGGTCATTTAGTACCACAAAATGCAAAAGATGTAGTAGCAGGTATTGCAGAGGGTTGTAGAAGAGGTGAATGTTCACTTGTAGGTGGTGAAACAGCAGAGATGCCAGGAATGTACTCAAATGACGACTTTGACCTAGCAGGTTTTGCAGTTGGTATTGCAGAGAAGAGTGAGATGGATACTGTATCAAATGTAAAAGAGGGGCAAGTTATATTAGCACTTCCAAGTTCAGGAGTTCACTCAAATGGTTATTCACTTGTAAGAAAACTCTTTTTTGATAAATTAGGTATGAGTTTGGATTCTGACTTTAATGGTAAACCTCTTGTTGAAACTCTTTTAGAGCCAACACGAATTTATGTAAAAGAGTTTAAAGCTAACAGAGACAAAATAGTTGCTCTTGCTCACATTACAGGTGGTGGGATTGTTGAGAACTTACCTCGTGTACTTCCTGATGGTCTTAGAGCTCAAATCTCTAAAGATAGCATAAAGGTACTTCCTATCTTTAAATTTATGGCTGACTATATAGATGAAGATGAGATGTTTAGAACCTTTAACATGGGAGTAGGAATGATATTGGTAGTTAATGGAGAAGATGTAGAGTCTATCTGTGCCAATAGTGATGCCTATGTTATTGGAGGTATGGTAAAAGGTGAAAAGGGTGTTGATTTAATTTAATGCTTTTCAAATCAATACATTTTGGATAGATATTAAATTTTTTTTATCTTTATTCACGAAATAAACTATTTTTTTGATATAATATTTATATGAAAGAGAAAAAAGATAAATTAACATTACGTCAACTTGAGATATTTTTAAACGTTGTTAGAGAGGGACACCTTACCAATGTAGCTAAAGCTATGGGGCTTAGTCAATCGGCTATCTCTATGTCAATAAAAGAGCTAGAAAAAGTTTTAGGCAATCCTCTTTTTGATAGAATCAATAAAAAACTTATCCTCAATGAGATGGGTCGTGCTTTTGAAAAAGAGATTACGCCTATCTTAAAAAAAATCAATGATATAGAGTATGAATTTAAAAATACTGTTAACAAAGGAATGATTAGAGTAGGTGCTAGTACTACTATTGTTGATTACCTTATGCCTCCTATTATCTGTTCGTATATGAATACTTATCCTGAAGTTAAAGTGGCTCTAAAAGAGGGAAATACAAAAAGAATTGTGGAACTTATAAAAGATGGTGAGCTTGATGTTGGATTTATTGAAGGTGTAGTTAATGATTCTGAAATTATTAAAACTATTATTGGAGTTGATGAATTAGTAGTGGTTACTACTGATAAATCTTTAACTAATCAATGTTTTATTGATACTATTCAAGACAATAAATGGGTACTAAGAGAAGAGGGGTCAGGAACCCGTGAGGTTTTTTTAGACTATATAAAAGATAAAGTAGACCATATTAATATTTTCTTAGAGCTTGGACATACCGAATCTATTAAGTCACTTCTTATTAACCATCAATGTCTTACTTGTATCTCTAAAATAGCCGTTACACGTGAACTAGAAGAGAAAAAATTACTTCAAGTTCCTTTACGTAACTTTGAGTGTAAACGTAACTTCTATATGATTTACCATAAAGACAAATACAAAAGTGAGCTATTTAATAAGTTTGTTACTTTTGCTCAAAGTATGATGCGACAGACAATGTATGAAAAAATTTTAATTTAATTAGTATACTAGCTACTAAGCTACTAATCTTTATTTTTATAAACTTTGCTTTTGTTTATAAACCTTTCATAGTCTGTTCTATACTCATCCATTGTAAGTTCATTAGTATAGATTTTGTAAACATTTTTGCTATCTCGTATAGGGTCTGCTAAGACAAAGTCACGCTTATCATGTAAATGGATAAATGAGAAATCTAAGCTATTAATATCATGAATTATAGTATTTTTAATAATAGTTCTAACTTCTATATTGTTTTCAATCATTTCAGAAAAAAGGTACTTTTTACGGGTATTAAGCTCTTCGTAGGAATCAATAACAAAAATAATGGTTGTTGTTACTTTGTATTTTTGATATAGATTAAAAAAATGACTTTGTATCTCCAAGTCTTTATAGCTAGATTTTAAAAATGGACTCTCCTTATTGAGTTGCATTACAACGTGTAACTTAGTATCTCCAATAGTCTCAACAGTTTTAATAAGTTCTAAAAAGGCTCCTTGAAAATCCATAATATAGTAACTCTCTTTTTTTGAAACACGTTTAAAGAGTTCTTTAATAGCATGAAATTGATTAAATGCTAAACGATAATAGAAGAACTCTCTATAATGTGTTTTACGTAAACGTTGAAAAAAATTAGAGTAATTTTTAAGTTTATTTACATATTTTACAAAATGATTAACTTGAAATAGTTTTAAATTTGTACTGAAACGATTTTCTATTGCTAAGAGGGTTTCTGTTTCATTTAACATTGATTCAAGCTCTTTACTTTTTAAAACTTCCTTGGAGAATATAACTTTTTTTGCCATAGGTACTTTGTTGTCACTCTCTAAATAACCCATACTCATACCCGTAATATATGTAGAGCTATTATCTTGATTGTCATGAAAGAGCATATATAGTTGGTTATCATTTTTTTGAATGGTTATAAATAGATTGTTATCTAAAAGCTGAAATTCTGCTCTAAAGTGTTGATTGTTTTTTTCTAATAAAAGAGTTGTTTTTCCTTTAGAATCTTTTTCCCATTCAATAATTTTATAGTAGCTAATGCTTTGGGTAAGGGTAGAAAAACTATATATATACTTATAGTCAATTGTTACTTGAACGCGTCGTTGATATTTTAAATATTTTTCAATTTGTTGGTCAAAATATTCTAAATTATCCTCTCTTTTGAAATCTAATAATCTAAAAAGAGGATTGCCTTTAATATGTAATTTTGAAAGTTTGTAGTTTAAGAAGCTTTTTTGAAAATCAGGTGTACATGTAGTTCCTTTGTTTAGCCAACGCCTTAACACAGTTTTCCTATTTAAAAAAAATTGCTCTTTACCGTCAGTATCAGAATTTATATTAAATTTACTTTTGTCATATTTACTATAGTCAATAAGTATTTTTGTAAAATTATTCATATCTTCATTAGCAATTTGCACATAAATCATTCTTAGCTTCTGAGAAAAAGTATTCATTTTAACCCTTTTTTAAAGTTTGAAAAGTTTTAAGAACAATTATACAAGATAAAAATTAATTATAAAATGTTTTTTAGATTGTTTATCTGAAGTTAAATCGTGAAAAATAGGGATATATAAAGTTTATAAAAAAGTTTTATAAAGTTTTAAAAAGTTCTATTGTAAAACTTCTTGGCTTATATTAAACTTTTGACTGTAAAATTAAACATTGAGGAGATTGTTTTGAAAGATTTTAGAAGTTCTATTGTAATTACAGTAGTGGGTTTGGTGTTAGCATTTTATGTTGGGGGAGTTGAGACTCTATATATTGTTGCTTTATTAGCTATATTAGAGATTTCACTCTCATTTGATAATGCAGTGGTCAATGTTAAAGTTTTAGAGACTATGAAACCAAAATGGCAACAGCGTTTTATTACTTTTGGTATTCCAATAGCTGTTTTTGGTATGAGATTTCTTTTTCCAATGATTATTGTGGCTGTTGCTAGTGGTTTAGGTTTGTGGGAAACTTTAAATATGGCACTTAATGAGCCATTAGTATATAAAAAGACGTTAGTCTCCGTTGAAAAATTGATTTTTGCATTTGGTGCATCATTTTTATTAATGGTCTTTTTAAGCTTTATTTTTGATAAAGAGAGAGAAGAGAAATGGATTGATATTATAGAGGAGAATGAGTTTGTTGAGAAAATGGGAAAACTCTCTAGTATACACATGATTGTCGCAACAATTGTAGGATTAATATTAATTTATATAACCACGAGCTATCAGATTGCATTGGCTTATTTCTCAGGTGTATTACTTTACTCCATTATAGCTTCATTAGATGATGTACTTGGTGTTAATGGTGTGCGTAATGGAATTATAGGCTTTCTATATTTAGAAATTCTTGACGCTTCATTTAGTTTTGATGGAGTAATAGGTGCTTTTGCTCTTAGTTCTGATGTTTTTATTATTATGATTGGTTTAGGAATAGGTGCTATGTTTGTTCGTTCATTAACACTCTATATGTTAAAAAAGAAAACCTTAGCTGAGTATCGTTATTTAGAACATGGTGCAAATTATGCTATCTTTGCTTTAGCAATAGTTATGTTAGTGAAAATTTTTATACCTGTCAATGAAATTATTGTTGGAAGCATAGGGGTACTGTTTATTTTAGTTGCAACTTTTCATTCTATGCATGCAAATAAAAAAGAGTTGGAGAGTCAATAACTCTTTTTATCATATTTTTAAAATTTCTATATAAAAGAGGGTAAACTTTTAAAATAAACAGATATAATGGTTGCAGATGAAAGATGAGTGTGGAATATATTTCTTCTCTATTTGGATTCGACTTTCTATTTTTATATAGAAGTTATATATTACAAAAGGTACGACAATGGCAGAATTAGTTAATGGAACTGTTAAATGGTTTAACGATGAAAAAGGTTATGGATTTATTGAACAAGCAAACGGAGGACCAGATGTATTTGTTCACTTCAGACAAGTGAATAATGCAAGTGGTGGTAGAGTCTCTCTTGCCGATGGTCAAGCTGTAACTTATGAAATCGGTGAAGGTCAAAAAGGTCCACAAGCTGAAAATGTAACAGCAGTTTAATCTGTTGTCTCTTTAGAGGTAGACTTTCTATCTCTATTTTTTAAAAATCCTCCTAAATTACTCTTTCATTAAAATTAACATTAATATTTATAACATCTTTGGCTATAATACTGTAAAAAAATTAAGAATTATTGATGCAACGATTTGAAGCCTATTTAGAAGCAAATTTACCAATAGTAGAGACTTTTCACCCTCACTATAACAAAGCACTTTCAGCTATGTTACTTGCAGGTGGGAAACGTTTAAGACCTATGTTACTACTTTCTGTAGTAGAAGCTTATGAACCACTTCTTTTTGAAGGAGCATTAGCACCTGCCTTGGCATTAGAATTTTTACATACCTATTCACTTATTCATGATGATTTACCTGCTATGGATAATGCACCCTTACGTCGTGGTTTTGAAACACTTCATATAACTTATGATGAAGCTACAGCAATTTTAGTAGGAGATTCACTAAATACAGAAGCATTTTATAAGATTGCTAAAGCTCCTTTAAGAGATGATGTCCGTATTAAACTTGTGGAGCTTTTAGCACGAGATGGTGGAACATATGGTATGGTTTTAGGACAAGCAATTGACATACATTTTGAAAATACTCCACTTGAGTTAGAGCAAATAAAAACACTCCACATTAACAAAACAGCTAAATTGATTGCTACTTCACTATTGATGGGTGCAGTTATTGTTGGATTAGATAAGCAAAAACAAGAAAAACTCTATGCCTTTGGAATTGACCTTGGATTACTTTTTCAGATTCAAGATGACATTATTGATGAGACTCACAGTGAGGAAGAAGCAGGTAAAACTACAGGAAATGATGGAGATAAAAACTCTTTTGTTAATTTAATGGGACTTGAAAAAACAATTCAAGAGGCTGAAAAAATGGCTAAAGATTTAGAAGATAGATTCAATACCTTTGATAAAGTCTTACAAAATGGTTTAAAAGATATTATTCAAAAATATCTCTATCGACATAGATAATAAATAAAAAAGTATAAGGAATAAAAAAATGGCAATAACAGAACAAAATCAAATGCGTAAAAAAATGGCAAATAC
Source organism: Campylobacteraceae bacterium (assembly GCA_027056615.1). Lineage (GTDB taxonomy): Bacteria > Campylobacterota > Campylobacteria > Campylobacterales > Sulfurovaceae > UBA1140. The sequence goes on from JALUKJ010000066.1 coordinate 10,386, forward strand.
CATCCGTTTTTTAGTAGCAGATATGGTACAAACAGCAAACTCAGGACACCCTGGAGCTCCAATGGGATTGGCAGATATTGCTGTGGTACTTAGTGAACATCTTAATCATAATCCAAAAAATCCAAAATGGTTAAATCGTGACCGTTTAGTATTTTCTGGTGGGCATGGCTCTTCACTTATCTATTCACTTCTTCATCTTTGGGGTTACGATGTAACTTTAGAAGATTTAAAACAGTTTAGACAACTCGACTCTAAAACCCCAGGTCACCCAGAGTTTGGACATACTGATGGAGTAGAGATAACTACAGGACCTTTAGGACAAGGAATTGCCAATGCTGTTGGTTTTGCTATGGCTGAAAAATATACAGCTAATCATGTAAATTCAGATACTTGTGAACTGATTGACCATAAAGTATACTGTTTATGTGGAGATGGTGACTTGCAAGAGGGTATCTCTTATGAAGCATGTTCTTTAGCTGGACACAATAATCTTGATAACTTAGTTCTTATTTATGATTCAAATTGTATTACTATTGAGGGTGATACAAGTATTGCATGGAGTGAAGATATAGAGGGAAGATTTTTAGCACAAGGTTGGGATGTAAAAACTATAAATGGTCATTGTTATGATGAAATTGACAAAGTACTTAATGAAGTAAAAACGGCTACTAAGCCAACACTAATTATTGCCAATACAATTATTGGAAAAGGTGCTATGGAACTAGAAGGCTCTGCTTCAACTCATGGTTCGCCTCTTGGTGAAGAGATTATTGCCCAGTCAAAAGCTAAAGAGGGATTCCCTGCGGAGAAGTTTTATATTTCAGAAGATGTATTAATACGTTTTAGAAGTGCAATTGAAAAAGGAGATATGTTAGAGAAACAGTGGATTCATCTTCATAAACAAGCTCCATTAATAGAGCAAAATATAGCAATGCAGAGACTACTTAACCCTGATGTCTCTACTATTGATTTCCCTGACTTTTCAACAGAGCCTTCTATGGCAACTAGAGATTCAAATGGTAAGATTTTAAATTCTATTGCTAAAGCACTTCCTAGCTTTATAGGTGGTTCGGCTGACCTTGCACCGTCAAACAAAACAGAGCTAAAAGATATGGGAGACTTTCCAAAAGGGCGAAATATGCACTTTGGAATTAGAGAACACTCCATGGCTGCTATTACTAATGCTATGGCACTCTATGGAACTATTATACCATTTAATGCAACATTCTTTGTATTCTCAGACTATTTAAAACCAAGTGCAAGAATTGCAGCATTGACCAGTATTCAAAACTTCTTTATTTGGACACATGATAGTATTGGAGTTGGAGAAGATGGACCAACACATGAACCTATTGAACAGTTAAGCCAGTTTAGAGCTTTACCAAATTTCTATGTTTGGAGACCTGCTGATGCTACTGAAAATGTAGAAGCATGGAAAACTGCTCTTAATATGAAAGCTCCTCATGGGTTTGTATTAAGTAGACAGAAGCTAAAAACACTTAAGCCAAAAAGAGATTTTGGAGATGTTTCAAAAGGTGCTTATGTCGTAAAACGTAGAAAAAATGCAAATTTCACCTTAATGGCATCTGGTTCAGAGCTTATGCTTTGTCTTCAAACAGCTTGTCACTTAGAAGTCTTAGGAATAAAAACTAATGTTGTTTCTGTTCCTTGTCTTGATTTGTTTAATGAGCAAGATAGAGAGTACAAATCAGAAGTTATAGATAAAAATACAAAAGTATTAGCAGTAGAAGCATCAAGAGCAACAGAGTATTATCAATATGCAGATGATGTTCTAGGAATGGAGAGTTTTGGTGCTTCTGCTCCTGCTGATTTACTTTTTGAGAAATTTGGTTTCACTATTGAGAATGTTATGAGAAGAGCATGTGCTTTAATGAATGTAGAATATAGAGAAGTTAATTTAAAAAAATGTTAAGCTATTAACTGATTGTTAATAAAATATAAATATAATTCTAACATAAAAACACAAAGGTTTAAAATGATTAAAAAAAATATTGCAATTGCGTTGGCTTCTTTTCTACTCTTAACTGTAGCACAAGCTGATAATACCTATGGAAGCGTTAATGGTGAACCAATTACAGAAGCAGATATAGAATCTACCGTTGGTCAAGCAGGAATCGCATATAAATCTCTTGACCCAAAGATTCAAAAGAGAGTCCTTGATATGGTTGTTGACAGAAAACTACTATCTCAAGAGGCACAAAAGAGTGGTATTGAAAATACACCAGATTATAAATCTCAGTTAGAGTTAATGAAAAAAGACCTAGCACTCGATTTATTTATGAGAAAAGAGATGAAAGAACTTGAAGCAAGTCTTACAGATGAGAAGCTTAAAGAAGAGTATAATAAAAATAAAAAGCTCTACTCAACTCCTAAGCAACTTAAAGCAAGACACATTCTTGTAAAAACAGAAAATGAAGCGAAAGAGATTATTAAAGAGTTAGATTCTGCTAAAGATAAGAAAGCAAAATTTATTGAACTTGCTAAAACAAAGTCAACAGGTCCTTCAGGTAAGAATGGTGGAGATTTAGGTTGGTTTGAACCAAAAATGATGGTACCAGAATTTTCAGCAGCTGCAGATAAATTAAAAGAGGGTGAATATACAAAAACACCTGTTAAAACACAGTTTGGTTACCATATTATCATGCTTGATGGTAAAAAAGAGTCAACTTCAAAACCATTTGAAGCTGTTAAAGCTCAAATTAAAAATTCTTTAGCTGGACAAGCATTTGCTGATACAATAAAAAAGAAAACCCAAGAACTTAGAAAAAATGCTAAGATTGAGTTGAAAAAATAAATTATATCTCCTCTCTTTGAGGAGAGCTTAACTTTATTATTTTAAAATATAGATAAAACAGGAAGTATTTTCATGAAAACTGCTATATTACTAAGCACACTAATTTCCTTTACCTTTGCTACACAAGATGTAGATATAGTTAAAATAAATAGAGACATCTCCTCTATAACAACACAAGATTCAGGTCAAAAAATTGAGATAAAAAGAGTACAAGATGTTAATAATAGACTAACCGATGACTTTACAAAGACATCTCGTGCTTGTCCTCCATTTTGTATACAACCTACCAAAGTTGACCCCAATATTGATACCATCGCTGAACTTGAAGTTTTTAAATTTATGAAAAATCAGATTATACAGCATAAGGGAGTTCTTATAGATGCAAGGTTAAAGAGTTGGTTTGAGCTAGAGACAATTCCATCTTCAATCAATATGCCTTACCTTGTATTAGTTAATAGTAATAAGAAAAAAATTGCTAAAATATTTCAAATTTTAGGTATGAAAATAGATAATAGTGGTCATTGGAATTTTGACAACGCAAAAGAGCTAACTATTTTTGATAATGGTGTTTGGTGTGCTCAAGCAACTCATCTTATTAAAACTCTTGTAAAATATAAATATCCAACGTCAAAAATACACTACTACCGTTCAGGTCTTCAAGGTTGGAAACTCTTAGGTTTAACTACTGTTATTCATAAAGAGATTAGAAAAGATTAAATAAGGTGGGGTTGACTCTTAAAGAGTAAAGATAAGATACGCTTTCCTCTTTTAGATTTTTTTTGCTATTTATTAGGATAACTCTTAGTTAGGAATATTACTAACATATTATAAAATGCCCACAGCCTCACGAACTTTAGCCATCTTCTCATCAGCTATTTTTTGCATTTTATTTGCACCATCATTTAAAATATCTCTTACAATATCAGGATGATTCAAATAGTACTCACGCTTCTCTCTAGCCTCTGCAAACTCATTCCAAATAAGCTCTTTTAGATACTTTTTAAAGTGTCCATAACCCTCTTTTCCACTCTTATAACGTTTTTGAAGTTCAACTTTTCGTTCATCATCTAAAAATAGAGAGGCTATGTTGTAGATATTACACCCCTCATACTCTAAAGGTTCACCTAATGGTGTTGAGGAACTAATTATTTTATTACAGCGTTTTTGGAGTTTTTTTTCTGTTTCCATAAAAATATCAATAGCATTATCATAAGATTTTGACATTTTTTGCCCATCTATTCCAGCAATAGTAGCAACCTCTTCATTGACTACATGTTCAGGTAGAGTAAAAATCTCTCCATACTCATTGTTAAATTTAGTAGCAATATCACGAGTAATTTCAACATGTTGAATTTGGTCTTTTCCTACAGGTACTTTTTGGGTATCTATAAGTAAAATATCAGCAGCCATAAGTACAGGATAAGAGAAAAGTGCATGGTTTGCAGGAATTCCTTTTGCTATTTTATCTTTATAGGAGTGAGCTCTCTCTAGTAGTCCCATTGGTGTAAATTTTGAGAGTATCCAGTAGAGTTCAAGTACTTGTGGTACGTCACTTTGAAGCCAAAAAGTGGTTTTTTTTGGGTCTATTCCTAAAGAGAGATAATCTACAACAGCATCAAATGTTAGCTCTTTTAGAAGCTTTGCATTTTTTGAGGTTGTCAAAGAGTGGTAGTTTGCAATAAAAGTAAATAGTTCCTCTTTTTCTTGAAGCTCTATCATTGGTTTCATTGCTCCAAAATAGTTACCAATATGAAGTTTTCCAGAAGCTTGAATTCCTGTTAATACACGCATGATTTCCCTTATTGTAGTTATAAAATATTGATTGAATTATAGCGAAATTATTGTTGTTTAATATATAAATAAACTTTAATATTATATATAGTTGTTATATTTTATATTGTTTTATGATGTTTTATTGTATTATTGTATCACAAGGATGAAATCATGAAGAAGTTATTATATATTTCTCTTATTGTACCCATTTTTTTAGTTGCAGGATTAAATTTAAATAAAGTAAGTGAGATACTTACTGAAATTAAACCTGTTAGCTCAAAT
>JALUKJ010000067.1 GCA_027056615.1 Campylobacteraceae bacterium
TTAGTCTATATTCTAGCGTATGGAATGCTCCACAAACAAAAGAGAAGAGAGGTAGTAATGTACTTTTCTCTTCATTTAATTTGCCCTATAAACATTTTGACCCTGTTGTGTCGTACTCTAAACGTGAGTCTGTGATTATCTCTAATATATATGAGCCTGTAGTAGGCTACAACTATCTTAAAAGACCTTATGTTTTAGAACCCTTAACACTTAGAGAGATGCCTAAAATTACCTATTTGGATAAGGATAAAAAAGAGGTGAGTGAAGATAGTTTAGATGTAGTTTACTCTCACTATACTTTTTTATTAAAAAAAAATATTCTCTATCAAAATCACCCCTCTTTTGTTAAAGATAAAGATGGAAATATATATTATAGTAAGTTGACTAAGCAAGATGTAGAGTCAATTAATGACCCTTACGATTTTAAAAAACAAGCTACAAGAGAGCTAAAAGCTAGGGATTATGTTTATGCTATTAAACGTATGGCAGTTAGACAGAACCACTCACCAATTTTAGATATTATGAAAGAGTATATTGTTGGGTTAGATAAGTTTTCTAAAAAAATTACTAAAATAGCAAAAGCCAAAAAGGGAGAGATTTTAGATTTACGCCCTTATGACATAGATGGAGTAAAAGTTATTGATGATTATACCTTTACCATTACTTTAAAAGGAAAGTACCCTCAATTTCTATATTGGATGAGTATGAACTTCTTTGCTCCTATTCCTTGGGAGGCTGATTTATTCTATCAACAAAAAGCACTTATTGCAAAAAATATTACTCTCAATACCTTTCCTGTTGGAACAGGAGCGTACTATCTAGCAGAGTATAATCCAAATAAAGAGTTAAGATTAATTGCTAATCCAAACTATCATGATGTTTATTACCCAACCTTAACTAAAGAGGAGGCAGAATGTTCTCATGTGCCAAAAGAGCTACTAAAAGATTCAGGTAAAAAAGTTCCTTTTATTAAAGAGGTTCACTACGCTTTAGAGAAAGAGAGCATTCCTGTGTGGAATAAGTTTCTACAAGGTTATTACGACGCTTCAGGCATTAGCTCTTCAGCCTTTGACCAAGCTATTCAAGTTAGTAGTGGTGGAGAGATGGGTTTAAGTGATGATATGAAGAAAAGAGGTATTCAGTTAAAATCATCTATTGAACCTAGTATATTTTACCTTGCTTTTAATATGCTTGACCCAATAGTTGGTGGCTACTCCGATTCAGCTAAAAAGTTACGACAAGCCATTAGTATTGCCCAAAATGAAGAGGAGTACATAAGCATTTTTACCAATGAGCGAGGTATTCCTGCTCAAAGCCCAATTCCTCCCAGCATTTTTGGACATTTAGAGGGTAAAGAGGGGTGCAACCTATATGTCTATAATTGGGTAGATGGAGAGTGTAAACGAAAATCTATAAAAGAGGCAAAAGAACTTTTAGCTCAAGCAGGTTATCCAAATGGAGTCTCAAAAAAGACAGGAAAAGCCTTAGTCTTAAATTATGATACTACAGCAACAGGACCAGATGATAAAGCATTAATGGATTGGAGAAGAAAACAGTTTGCAAAACTAGGTATTCAGTTAGTTATTAGAGGAACAGACTATAACCGTTTTCAAGACAAAGTAAACAAAGGCAAAGCTCAACTCTTCTCATGGGGTTGGAATGCCGACTACCCAGACCCTGAAAACTTTCTGTTTCTACTATATGGTAAAAATGGAGCAGTAGTCACCAAAGGAGCAGGGGTCAACTCAGCTAATTATAACAATCCTGAGTTTAACAGACTTTTTGAGCAGATGAAGAGTATGAAGAACTCTCCAAAACGTTTAGAGATTATAAAAAAGATGGTAAAAATAGCCCAAGAGGATGCTCCATGGGTTTGGGGAATGCACCCAAAGAGTATGGCTCTTTTTCATAAATGGTATGCTAATGTATTGCCTAATGCTATGAGTGATGATACATTAAAATATAGAAAAATAGATGCAAAACTAAGAGTGAAAAAACAAGAGGAGTGGAATCAGCCTGTTTTGTTACCCTTGGTTCTCTTTTTGATTATTCCTCTTTTGATGGCTTATCCTCTATATATAGCTTATCAAAAGAGACAAAAGGCTGTAGTAAAAGATGATTTATAATATAATGTGCAACTACTAAATACTAAGGGAAAAGTATGAACATAGAACTACTAAGCCAAATTGTCGACTATGGGGTTTTAGGACTCCTTGCCTTTATGAGTTTTTTAACACTCTTCTTTTGGATTGAACGTCTACTTTTTTATAGACAAGTAAAAGTTAATAACTACAATACTCTAGAAGAGTTAGAGATAGAGGTAACAAATAACCTCTCTATTATCTCTAGTTTTGGAGCTAATGCTCCCTATATTGGACTGCTTGGAACAGTTCTTGGAATTATTATTACCTTTTACACTATGGGACAAACAGGAGAGATGGATGTTAAAAATATTATGTCCTCATTAGCATTAGCACTTAAAGCTACTGCTATGGGGCTTGTAGTGGCAATTCCTGCTATTTTTTTCTACAACCACCTTAATAGAAAAGTAGAGGTACTAATAAATAAGTGGATTATCCATAATAAGGAGAAGTAATGCGACGCTCCTCTAAGTTTGAGAGTATTAATGTTGTGCCATTTATTGACATTATGTTGGTGCTATTCGTGATAGTTTTGACAACTGCCTCATTTATACAAACAGGTGTTATAAAAGTAGAGCTTCCTTCGGGTTCTAGTGAAGTAAAAGAGAAGCCTAAAAAAGAACTTGCCATCTCCATAAAAAGCAATGGAGATGTTTTTTTTGGAAAAGAGAAGATTGCTCACTCTAAAGTAGAAGAGGAGTTACTAAAACATAGTAAAAAGAGTCCTATTCAATTATATTCCGATAAAAATGCCACATTTGAGAGTTTTGTTTTTATTTTAGATTTATTAAAAAAGCATGAGTATGAAGACTTAGGAATTGTTACTAAAAAATGACTCATTCATGCTATCGACTCTCTTTTTTACTATCTATACTTATCTTCCTTATCCTTGGTATGGGTATTTTCTCTCTGTTAGATATAGAAAAGAAGTTACAAGCACCTAAAAAAAAGAATATTGTTAAAGTTGCACTTTTAAATATTCCTAAACCTGTTAAGCAAATTGTTTCAAAACCTATTGTACCTATTGTTCCTAAAAAAATTGTACCTCCTCCTATTAGCAAAAAGAAGCCAAAACCAAAAAAGATAATTAAAAAACATAAGCCTAAAAAAATACGTAAAATACATAAAAAAGTTATTAAAAAATATAAGCCCAAAAAAACTCTTAAAAGAGTTGTAAAAAAACATAAACCAAGACCTAAAAAAATACATAAAAAAATTGTAAAAAAATATAAAACAAAACCTAAACAAGTTTTTGAAGAGATTATTGTTCCACAACAAATTATAGAAGCACCTATGAGAGTATCTCAACCAATTATAAGAACTAAGCCAAAAATCGTAAAACATGCACCCAGACAAAAAAGATTAACTCCAATAACTGACAATGGCAGAGCAAAAAAAGCCTTTTTACAAGAGGTTCGTAATAGAATTATTGCTAATAAAAAATACCCAAGAATAGCTCTAAGACGACATATTGAGAGTTCAGTAAAAGTACGCTTTGATATTACAACTACAGGGCAAGTTAACAATATCCGTTTTATTAGTGGAAAAAGAATCTTTTATAAAAGTATTAAAAAAACTTTAGCACATACCTTTCCTATAACTGTTCCCTCTAATATTAGAAATAAGTTACCTATTTATGATGTCTCTGTTGTATTGCATTTTAATATCCGTTAAACATCTATTTATATAAAAGTGTTATACTATGTTTAAATATTTTAAAAGGTTTTTGATGAAACATCCATTTAAAAAAACTATTGTACTACTTAACACTGTAGATAATATGGAAAATGCTTTGCAAAAAGGTGTTGATTTTTCAAAACAACACAATACTATTTTAGAAGTTATTTTTGTTCACGAAGAGCCTCTTTTTGAACTTCCTGATATATTTACACTTAATAGAGAAGATAATATCCTCGATAAAGAGAGTATTAAAAAAGAGATTACAAAACAACTCTTAGTACTCAATCCAAATGAAAAATATGCTATATTTATATATGTTGATGACACACTAGATAGACTAAAAACTATTGCAAAAGAGCAAAAAGAGACCGTAGTTATAACCCCGTATCAAAAAGAGATTACACCAACACTAATAGAAGAAACCTCTTATGCTTTTTGGGTTTTAAAAGAGCAAAAAGAGAACTATACTAAAATCCTATTACCTACTGATTTAAAAGAGCCTACAATGAAGGCGATTAATTATGCTCTACATATCTTTAAGCAAAGTAAACTCTTCTTAGTGCATGACCATCGCTACCTTGTTGACACTCTTGTAGTTCAAGCCGACTACCTAAATGTTACTCCACTTACTTCACCCATATCAGTTGAGTTAAACGAAGAGGTTAAAGAGGCTCATGAAAAAGAGTTTGAGAACTATCTTAAGGAGTTTGGTATAGATGGTGAGTTTATTGAAGCGAATGGTGAAGTAGATGAAGATTTAATAGCCTATACAAAAGAGCATGGGTTTAATTTACTCTTTATGTATCGTAATGATGAAGAGTTATTTAGCTCTTCATCATTGATTTTAAGTTTGATGGAAGAGCTTGAGGTTGACTTTTTTGTTTGTTTTTAGGGAGATTATATCTTTCTCCCGTTAAAAAATTACATCCCTGGAATACGAGGAATCCTGCCTAACTTAGAGTTTTTACAATACCAACCCCAACCCTTTTTCATCCAGTGACCAACAAAAGGCATTGGTATCATCTTTCCTCCATTGTCATCTCTATAGACAAAAGCAGCACCATCTCCTGTATCCATTACACATAAGATATTTAGATGTTCTAGGTAACTATGTTTTGATACAATCTTTTGTGAATGGTTAAAGATATGTTTCGCCACATTTCTTGCCATTACCTCTGCAACATGCCCCTGTTTTGCTCTCCATTTTGGACCCATTAAAGAAGCAGAGTCTCCAATAGCAAACACATTATCAAAACCCTCTACCTCATTGTACTCATTGGTTACAACAAAACCTGCATCGCTTAACGGTAAATCAGACGCTTCCAATACATGGTGTCCCTTTCCTGCTGAGATAAACATTGTTAAATCAGACTCAATCTTTTCACCATCTTCAAAGTTAATACCATCTGCTTCAAATGAAGTAATTTTTGAACCAACTTTTTTAGATATATTGGTCAT
>JALUKJ010000068.1 GCA_027056615.1 Campylobacteraceae bacterium
TTTTCAACGGAGCCTTCAACTACATAGATTTCCTCTTCTGGAAGATATTTTTTTACTATTCCACAATCATCTGTTGCTTTTAAATTTGGATCATTTTCTGCATTGTTGTATGCATTTAAAATAGTTTCTAATTTAAAACATTGAGGTGTTTGCCCTTGCATCATATCTGAACGATTAGGAATATTATTAATTATAGAATTTTTAACTTCTATAATTGTATCTGTAGCTGGTATTGCTACATCAACTGCATTATATCGACTTAAAGCATCTATACATTTTTGAATAATAGCATCAGTTACGAAAGGTCTAACAGCATCATGGAAAATCATATTATATTTATTTGAATTTTCTTCAGATTTATAGGCATTAATAGCACTTAAAGAGGAGTCTTTTCTTTCTTCCCCACCATTTAATATTTTTTTAACCTTGTTATATTCACCTTGTATAACAATTTCTTCAATCTTATCAATCCAATCTGCTTTAATTACAATACATATTTCATTAATTAAATCATTATTTTGAAAAGTATCTAATGTATGTTCAATTAGAGTTTTTCCTGCTACTTTTGCAAACTGTTTTGGGATATTTAATCCAAATCTACTACCACTTCCACCTGCAAGTATAATTGCTATGTTTTTCATTGTTTTTTTATCCTTAATTAGAAGTTTTAAATTATTATAGATACATATTTTTATTTAAAACGCTCTAAGCACCACAGCAGCCCCAACAGCCACTTGGTAAAGTATCTTGGTAACACTAGAGGTAATCAAAATATTTTTACTATCTGTTTTACCTAAAACTAAAATAGAATCTCCAGCATCAACTTTTAAAGAAGATGGGTCAGCAAAAAAATCACCTGAACTGTGTTGAATAACTCTACCATTAGCTTTTATAAGAAGAATTTTATCTCTATTTGCACGTTCACCATAACCCCCACAAGCAGAAATGTAGTCATCAATAGTATAATTTTCTTTATATGCTAAAGCATTTGGAAGGTTAACCTCTCCTTGAACCACAACAATATTTGAGTGTTTAGGAATAACAATTCGGTCTCCATCTTCAAGATATATTTTACCTAGATTGTCTTCTTTGGAGATAATTACTTGTCCTAGAGGTTGTACTTTACGAACACGTTCAACAAATTTCATAATCATCTCTGCCTCTTTAGTTCGTATATTTGCCTCTTCTGGTGTTGATGAGTCTGTAGTAAAAGCTTTGGCTTCTAAATCTTTTAACATAGTTTCTATTAATTGTTTTTGAGTATTGGCTACAGACTTACGGTAGAGACGTACATTTTTAATATCAGATAGAGGAGTAAAATTAATATTAGATAGAACATCATAAAGAGATGTTCCTTTTCTAACCATTATCTTTTTAGCTCCCTTATGCTCTCCATCTATTTTTACTTCAATATTGTTTACATAATAGTCAGAGAAAAACTTTAGCTTTGTCCCTTTTGTTACAAATACACTACCTGCTTGACTTAAAGGGTACTCATTGGTTATCTCTTGACCATTTTGCCATGTTGTTACCATAAAGTGATTTGCTGTTGGTTTTGGCATAATAAAACGCATTACCTCTTGAACGCTTGTAGAATCAGAAAGGAGTTCAAATATATAAGGACGATTTACATCTCCACTAACTTCAATAAAATTATAAACAGGATTTACTAAAATTACATCTCCATTTCTAAACTGAAACATATCAATTTGACCATTAAGTAGAAATGGATATAAATCAATATTTTTAATAGTCTGCTTGTTTCGCAAAATAGTAATATTTCGGTAAGAGCCTTGCCCACGAATAATTCCACCTGCTTTGTCTATAAATTGTAGAATTGAATCGGTAGATAGTCCTTTATAGAGTCCTATTTTTTTTACAGCACCCGAGACAAAAACAGAGATAGGTTGATATTGTTTTAAGTCAGCATAGACATAAACATTGTTATTAAACACTCTTTTTACAGTAGATTGAATTTTACTCTTTAATTTACTATTTGGAAGCCCTAAAAGATGAACATCACCAACTTTAGGAATAAATATATTTCCTTGCCTGTCAATAGGAAGTTTAGCAGAGAACTCATAAGCACCCCACATCTTTACAGATATAACATCTCCTATATTTAGAATATAGTTAGGATTATATCTAAACTGTTGATTCTCTTTAAAATTACCTTTAAAAATTGCCTCTCCAAAATAGACTCTATCCTGAAAGTTCAATTTACTAATATCACTACTATTTTGCTCTAGTTCTATATCTACTGCCATCAATAGATTAAGCAACAAAATTAATAATACAAATATCTTTCTCATGCTTAATCCTTATGGTCTCTTATAATACTACCTATTAAACTTGCTACCCCATATAGTAGGCTTAATAAAATAATTGTTGTAATTATATCTTTAAATTTATTAGGATAAGTATAACTATCTGCAACTTTAGGAGCACTTACTATAATAAGATTTTTTGTATTTTGATTTACCATTACACTCACTTCCTCTAATTTCATTAGTGTCTGTTTGTAAATCTCTTTGTTAAACTCCATTTTATTTTCAATAAGTCCAAATTGGGCTAAGTTTTTATTGAGTTCTGTTTGTTTTTTACTTTTTCCTGTCATCTGCTTTTTTATTTTTTTAATAGAACTCTCAATATGGGATAGTTCACCTTTTAATATTTTCATCTCAGGAGCATTTTTATTCATATACTGTAGTTTACTTTGGTATGCTACTCTTTTTTGAATTAGCTCACCTTCTAATGTTGCTAAAATATTACTTTTTGTCTCAACATCTACTTTTGGGTTAATTGTATTATGCTTGTTTTCATACTCTAAAAGCTCTTTTAATGAGTCTAAAAAAAGTTTATACTTCTCTTTTTCTAACTTCTGTAAAGATCTTAAAACAATTTTAGAACTTTTTTTATCCATATTATTTAACATAATTGTAGCATGTTTTATAATGCTCATTACAATTTGTTGTGCTACTTTTGCATCAGCGTGTGCAAACTTTATATTTAATGTTGAGGAGGGTTTATCGAAAAATAACTTTAAATCATGGTTGTATCTCTCTAATAAATTTATACCATTCATCTTCCTATTTGTTAAAAATGTATCTCTATAGAGTCTATTGTAGATGTCTATTTTCTCTCCACTGTAATATTCTCTAAGTTTAAACTCTTTATCAAGTAGTTCAAACATATCACTTGATTTAATGTAAACATCTAATAGCATCGCATCTTGTGATACTCCTGCACCACCAGCAGCTAAAAGCATTGCCCCTAAAGGAGAAGTTGCTTGTTTTTCAGATAAATCTTTTACTATAACTGTACTGCTAGATTCATACTTTTCTGTTTCAAAAAATAGTATATAACTACTTATTGCTATAGTCAATATAATTAATAAAATTTTCAAATCGTTATCCTCATTTTTATCTTTTGCAACGGTATTGTTGCTCTAAGTAATCTAAACTTTTAGGATTAACCTCTTCTTTACATAAATTTTTTTTACTCTTTACTACTGTTCTAGTTGGTGCTGTACATCCTAGTTGAAGTAAAAAAAATATTGATAACAAAATTTTAAATATATTTAAATTCATATTAACCTGCTCTTTTATTGATTTCTGCATACTTTGCAATAGCATCTTTTATATTCTCATAATATTGCATTTTCCCACCATCTACTACAATTCCAACATCACATATATCTTCTAATGTTTTCATATCGTGACTCACCAATAGAACATTGCAACTCTCTATCTTTTTCATTAATGCCTCTTTTGACTTTTTTCTAAATCTTGCATCTCCAACAGAGAGTGTTTCATCTATGAGTAAATAGTCAAAGTCAAAAGCCAAACTTAAACCAAAAGTTAATCTTGACTTCATACCTGATGAATAGGTTCTAATAGGCATATCAAAATAGTCTCCTAATTCTGAAAACTCTTTTACAAAATTTATAGATTTCTCTATCTCTTCTTTACTCTTTCCATAAATACGACAGACAAATTTAACATTGGCTCTACCTGTCATATTTCCTTGAAATCCTCCACCAACTCCCATTACCCATGAAAATGTTTTGTTTGAAACTATTTTACCAGAATTTGGAAACTCTATCTGTCCTAACATCTTCATAATAGTTGATTTTCCAGTTCCATTTCGACCCAAAATTCCAATATTTTTTTCAGAAGGAATAGAAAAAGTTGCATCTTTTAAGATATATTTTTTTCCTGCTTTAGTTACAAAAAATTTATTTACATTTTGTAACTCTATCATAACGAAATAATCCTTTTTTCAAGTTTTCTATAAGACCAAAGACCAATATAAAGAGGAATAAGTGTCCACATAAGCATATAGTTATAATCTACAAAATCATCATTTAAAACAGTAAAATAATTAGCATGTATTAGTTCCATAAAATGAGCTAAAGGATTATAGTAAAGTAAATCTTTTAATGCTTGAGGCATATCTTGCATAGAGTAAAATACAGCAGATACAAACATCAAAGGAGAGAGAACTAGCTTAATAACTTTTTTTAAGCTATCATAAAATGTACTAACTACAGCAGTAAAAAGTCCAAACCCTACAGAAAAAAAAGTAAGCCATATAAAAGAGAGTAGTAACATACCTAAATTGTCAACATTCAAATCAAACCCAAAATAGAGTCCAAAAAGAACAAATATAAAAACAATAATAGAAGTTACTAAAAACTCAACTAAAACTCTTGATACAATAGTGTCAATTGGTTTAACTTGCTTATATGCATAAAGTCCTTTATTTGCATTAAATGCACCCATTGTTTGGTCTAGAATATGTCTAAAAAAATTAAATCCTACAAAACCTAAAGTAATAAAGACAGGGTAATCAAAAGAGGAATTTCTTCCAAATAGCATCATTTTTACAGCTACAAAGATAAATATTTGAAGTAACGGTTCAAATATAACCCAAAAATAACCTAGTTTTCCTGCTGAAAATCGTACATTTACCTCTCGTAAAAAAAGTGCATTTTGTACTGCTAAAAATATTTTAAATGAACTTCTTTTTGCTATCATTTTAGAATTTTCCTTTTAGTAGATACTATTATATAGTATAAATCTTAATTTTTAGAAAAATATTAGTGCTATTCCCTCCCAAAAAAGATAAGGACGAATTTTAGAGGGAATAGAGTCTACTCGACACTGCTCCTTAAACTTTTTAGGTATATTTTCCGTAGAGTAGGGTGAAATAAAGATTTTATCTTCTGTAATCTCTACAGCCCACTTTCCTCCAAAGACAATAGATGTCTCACG
>JALUKJ010000069.1 GCA_027056615.1 Campylobacteraceae bacterium
ATTTTATAGATTTTTGTAGGTTTTTATTGTCGACTATTATATCAAAATTTAATAACTTATAAAAGAATTTTATTTTTAAATTAATTTTAAATAATTATTTTATTTTAAATTTAGCTTATAGCCCACCCCCCAAACAGAACTAATATATTTTTTACTTCCATCTGGGTCTATTTTGTGTTTAAGACGATTAATTGAAACATTAATGGTCTTTCCTTGTGACTCTTCAGAAATTTCATTAACTAAAAAATCTCTTTGTAGTGCTTTGTTTGGATTCTTCATAAAAGTATAAAGTAGATTAAACTCCATTTTGGTAAGTTTTATAGCTTTATTGGCAATAAAAAGGGTTTGTGCCTCCACATCTAAAAGTAGGTCACGATGTTTCAGTTTAGCTTGTTGGATAACCCCTGAACGTCGTAAAATGGCTTTAACACGATGAAGTAATTCCTGCATACGAAAAGGTTTTGTAATGTAGTCATCACCACCACAAATATAGCCCTCATCTATGGCTTGGTCACTATCTTTAGCTGTTAGAAAAATAACAGGAACATCATACCCTTTAGCTCTCATATCTTTTATAAATTCAGAACCTTCAACCAAAGGTAGATTTCTGTCTACAATAAGCAAAGAGGGGTTCTCCTCTTCTAAAAACTGTTCTACTTTATGGGTAGAACCAAAGCCAATAGTTTCAAAACCTGCTTTTTGAAGGTGATACTCTAGGAGTTCTAAAATATCCTCTTCATCTTCAATAATAACAATTTCAATGGAAGTGTTTTGATGTTTCATAAGAGTAAGTATAGCAGATTTTTCAACAACAAAGCAATGCTTTGTTGTTTTGAGTTTTACGCTCCAATACCCTTAATAATAAAGAAGATAATAGCAGAGAGAACAGCAGCAGCAGGAACAGTAATAACCCATGCAGCAATGATTTTGTTAACCATTCCACGTTTAACATAAGTCTCTTTTACAGCTCTTTTTAAAACTTTTGTTCTTTTCTTTTCTTGTTTAATGCTTTCAAAAAGTTCTAATTTACGCTCTGCATTGTCATTAACTCTCTCTAGTTCAGTTTTAAGTGCTTCTACTTTTGCACGTTGTTTCTCTAATGCTACACGTTTTTCATCAGTACCTTTTCTGTCCATCCACTCTCTTAAGAAACCAACACCAAATACACCACCAACAGCAATATGTGTAGATGATACAGGAAGTCCAAGCTGAGAAGCAATAACAACAGTAATAGCTGCAGCCATCATAATAGAGAATGCTCTCATTGGGTCTAGTTCTGTAATCTCTGAACCAACAGTTTTAATAAGTCTTGGACCAAAAAGAGATAGACCAACAGAGATACCCAAACCACCTGTAACCATAACCCATAATGGAATAGAGGCTTTAGCCGAAATGGTAGCATTTGAAAGAGCATCATAAATGGCAGCAAGAGGGCCAACTGCATTAGCAACATCGTTTGCTCCATGAGCAAAACTTAACATTGCAGCAGCAAAGATAAGTGGAATGGTAAAGAGTGTATTAATAGCAGTTCTATCATTTTCAAGATTTGCAATTTTAGAGCTAATTCTAGGTTTAACAAGAATATAAGTTATAATCGCACCAATAAGACCAAAACTAGCAGCCACACCAATGGTTGGTTTTTTTGTCTCTGGTAAAAATGGTAAAAAGTCTAAAACATCACTCCAAATATGCTTAAACCCTTTAAGTGTTAAGTAGGTTAAAAATGCCCATGCCATAACCGAAACTAAAATAGGTACAATCTTTTTAGCAGAACTTAGTCTATCATCTTGATGTAAAATTTGTGATTTAATAATATAAAGAAAACCAGCAGCAATAAGTCCACCAAGAACAGGAGAGATAACCCATGAAGCAGCAATTTTACCCATAGTTCCCCATGATACAATTGCAAACCCACCAGCAGCAATTCCTGCACCCATAACACCACCAACAATAGAGTGAGTAGTTGATACAGGGGCTTTAAGTGCTGTAGCCAATGTTAACCACATAGCAGCAGCTAAAAGAGCAGCAGCCATAGCATAAACAAACATCATTGGGTCACCTGCAAAAGCTACAGGGTCAATAATACCTTTTTTAATGGTTCCAACAACATCTCCACCTGCAAGTAATGCTCCACTTGCTTCAAAGATAGAAGCAACAACAATTGCTCCACCAATGGTTAATGCACCTGAACCAACAGCAGGCCCTACGTTGTTAGCAACATCATTTGCTCCAATATTCATTGCCATATATGCACCAAAAAGTGCAGCAATCATTAAGAAGCCTGAATGAGCTACGCCTCCAAATGCTGAGTGTACGTAGTAGGCAACAGCAACAGCAAATCCTGCACCAAGTAGTGTTTTGAGTAGGTTGTTCATAAGATAAATCTCCCTCTAGTTTTTTTAGTTTTGTAAGTTTATAACAAAAATGTTACCAAATGATTACAAAAGAGACAAAAAAATTAACTTTTTTAGAAGATTGTTTTGAGCAATATATAGAGCTAGGATAAAAAATATATTTATAATTGTTTATTTTTAACTAAATATAATATATTTTTCACTATTATTCCACATTTGATTTTATTGGTCAATGTTTAGATAATAGGAAGTGTAGAATGAGTTTTTTACAAAAGTCGTTAATTGTTGTAATTTTAGTACAGGTTTTAGTAGTTGGTCAACTATTTTTTATTAAGTCTAAAAAGGGAAATAGTTATTATTCTTTTTTACTGCACCCATTTAGTGTTGTGAGTAAAGAAGAGTCTTGTCGGGATAATCTTTTAATTACCCTACTTTTAAAAGAAGTTAATAAAAAGAGAATGCTGTATCGTAATTCACATTTTATTAATGAGCATTTAGCTCTTTTAGATATAGATGAGATTAATAATAGAGAATATGTAGCTCTTAAAAGTAAAAAAAAGAGTCATAATAGAGGTATTCGTAGTAAAATTGAACATAATGCAAAAAGATTTTTAGGTTACCGATATGTTTGGGGTGCAACAGGACCAAATAAATTTGACTGTTCAGGATTTACCCAAAAAGTCTTTAGAAATGTAGGAATTAATCTACCTCGTGTATCAAGAGAACAAGCTAAAGTTGGTAAGTATGTCTCATTTAATGCATTAAAAAAAGGAGATATTATCTTTTTTGATACAACACATAGAAAGACAGGAAGAGTTACTCATGTTGGTATCTATTTGGAAGATGGAAAGTTCATTCATGCAAGTTCTGGTGGGAAAAGGGTAATGATTACTAGTTTTAAACGAAGAGCTTTTTATAAAAATAGATTTCTTTGGGGACGACGTATTATTTAATTTGTATTCCTTAATTACATGTTATTTTAAAATAACATGTTTTATAAAGTCACAAAGGCATCTAAACTCTCGGTGTTTATTGAGATGTTTAATGTATTGAGCATAGGTCATATTCTCCTCTCTAAGATAAGATTCAAGGTATTCTAATGATGCATCAATGTCGATATCATCTTCAATCTCTTTCATAATATTATAGAGAGGTTCCATCTTTTTAATAACTAAATTTGGAGCTTGTTTCCCATAAGCTACATAAGATATTATCTTATTGTCTCTGTCTGTTTGAGGTTTAATGGTTACAAGTGTCCAGTAGTAGTATCCATCATTGGTTTTATTTTTAATAACAGCTTGAATAGGTAACCCCTGAGCAATAATAGACCATATAATTTTAAAAATACTTTTTGGCATATCAGGATGACGTACAATACTGTGTGGTTTATGAATAACCTCTGAACTTCTAAATCCATTAACTTCTAAAAATGTTGGATTACAGTAAACAATATCTCCTTGTGTATTAGTACGACTTACTATAATCTGTTGTGTTGCACATTTAATCTCATTCTTTACTTTTTTAAGTTTACTCATATTTTATCCTTAAAAACATATTATTTTTTAATATTATACTTTGTTAGTAATTATTAATAGGTTAAAGTTTGTTATAAAATTATAGCCAATAAATATATAAAGCCTAAATATATAGAGGAGAAAAAGCATCCTCCCATTCATCCAATAATAGTACCAATAATCCTTGTTGCCGGAGCTATATACAGCAAACTAAAAAAGAGATTTCCAAGTGAAATCTCTTTACTTTTTGAGAGTGCAGTAAACAGTGAAAATGGAAATTTTAGTTTTATTTTTATCATTTATCTCTAGAATTGCATTTATTCTACTAGAAAAATGATATATATTCCAGAAGGATTTGCTCATGGTTTTCAAACATTAGAGGATAATAGTGAGCTAGTGTATTTACATACAAATATTTATAGCCCAAATAGTGAAGGAGCTTTAAATATTAAAGATCCTTCACTAAATATTCAATTACCATTGGATATAATTGAAATATCAAAAAGGGATAAAAATCATGATTTTATTAGCAGTGATTTTAAGGGACTTGAAATATGAAGTGTAGATTTTGTAGTATAGAGTTGGAGAATGTGTTTGTTGACTTAATAAATTCTCCTGCATCAAATTCATATTTGACAGAAGAACAGCTTAATGAGCCAGAAATATTTTACCCACTAAAAATTTATGTATGTAGTAAATGTAAATTAGTTCAAATAGATGAGTACAAAACATCTGATGATATCTTTGATAAAGATTACGCATACTTTAGTTCATATTCTACAAGTTGGTTAACCCATGCTAAAAAATATGTTGAAGATATGAAAGATAAACTTTTTCTTGATAGTCATTCATTAGTAACTGAGATTGCATCAAATGATGGCTATTTGTTACAGTACTTTAAAGAGATAAATATTCCATGTATTGGTGTAGAACCAACTTCAAGTACAGCTAAAGTCGCAAAAGAAAAAGGCATTAATGTGATAGAAGACTTTTTTGGAAGTAGTTTGGCAAAAACTTTAGAAAAATCTGATTTGATTCTCGGTAATAATGTTTTAGCACATGTTCCAGATATAAATGATTTTGTAAAAGGTTTAAAAATTGCCTTAAAAGAAAATGGAACTATAACTATGGAGTTTCCACATCTTTTAAACATTATAAAAGACAATCAATTTGATACTATTTATCATGAGCATTTTTCATACCTTTCTTTTTATACAGTAAAGCAAATATTTGAAGCACAAGATCTTAAATTATATGATGTAGAACAGCTTTACACTCATGGTGGAAGTTTAAGAATTTACGCGACACATAAAGAAAATGAGAATATAAACTTATCTCAAAATGTACAAAAAATATTAAATATAGAGAAAGAATTTGGACTTTTGGATATGGA
>JALUKJ010000070.1 GCA_027056615.1 Campylobacteraceae bacterium
ATCTCCTTGTAGCTCGTCTATCATTTTTAAAAGTTTAATAATGTAGATAGGTTTTATGGGTTTATGTGCAGGTATTGTCAATATATAGTCAATCTTAGGGTGCTTCACATTTAAATGGTCACCCTTTCCCCAAATATACTCCAACTCAAACTTATCCAATATTTTTCTAATCATCACAATATTTGAATCTCGTGGATTATTTCTCAATTTTTCAATGAGTTTTTCTATTTTGCTCATTTTTATTTTACCTCCAATAAGTTTAATACACACTTAATACATACTATAATCTATTAAGTTATTATTTTCAGTAGTTTAACATTAAAAAATAATTTTTGTTACAAATATGACATATTGTCATATAATTGGGGTTTTAGGGGGATTTTTTGAGAGATGTTTTAAATCTCTCGTGATAAGAGGTGAAGCTATTTCTAAGTTTTGTTTATGTTATGGGGTCTTGTTATGGGGTCTGACACTTTTTTTTGTGGTAAGGAATGAAGCTGTTTTCTCGTGAGTTAGTTATACAATAGAAATAGTTTCACCTATATTATCACCATTAATATCAGTAATAAAAGTGCTACCATTCCCATAAGTATAGAAAAATCTTTTATATCCTAGCTTTTGAGCCATTTCTAAAAAATTATCTTGATTTATAGATAACCCACCTCTAAAATCAAACTCTTTACCATTTTCTAAAAGCTTATATAGTTCAGGGTTTAAAATGAATTTTGGGGTACTTGTTCTTCTTACTTCAAATACACCTAATAAATAATGAGGGAACATACCATTTAATAACATAATCTCTTTATGTTTATCTTCATACCAAACAATATCAAATTCTTTAAGCTTTTTCGTAAACTCTTTAGTAACAAAATAATTATTATCATGCTTAGAAAGAGCATATAAGTATATTATACCTTTACCATAACTATTACGCGAAAGGGAAAAAATTCTTGCTGTTCTATATTTTTTCCAACCTTGAGTCAATGACAAAAATGGTGAACTACTTTTAAACTTATTTAAACTACCATCATTATGTAGAAAAGATAGAAAAAATATTTTCCATTTATTTAATTCTTCAACACTATAATTGTCTAAAGATTCTATAAAGGAGTCTGAAACCTTACCTTGTATATTATGGCTTTCTGGTTTTCTATCTATTCTTGCATTACAGTAATCTATAACTTTTTTTAATTCACTAACTACTTGTGTTTTTTCTTCTACAATTGTATGTTCAAACTCTTCATTTTTTGGTCTTTTAATTGCTGATTTAGATTTAAGACCTACACCAAAAAAGCTTTTTATGTATTCACTAGTAAAAAATTCATTATGCTTTTCAAGATTACTACGATTATCTCCTCTTGTAGAAAGATATACCTCTTTGTTGTTATCCAACGAACTTATTAACTCTTTCAATCTCTCAACAATATTATTGTCTACTATTTCTAGCTCTCTTTCTGTATTTAAAGTGTAATATTTTTTAACTTTAGGGAATTTATTCATTTTCTCTCCTCCAACTGCAAATAAGCAATAAACTGTATCAAATGCCCATTAGTCATATAAATATTTTTAGGCTCATCATTAACTGTTATTTCTAAAGCATACATATCTTCCCATTCATAAAACTCTTGAAATCTATCAACAACATCTTCACTATCTACTTTATTACAAATAAGCTCTTTCACCTCATCAATACTTTTAGACTGAAGATTATGAATTTTATCTGCAAATAAAGGGTTAAATGCACCAAACTTTATATTTGCACTACAATTACGACATAAGCAAAGAGAATCAGCTGATGAAACAAGATAGCTTTTAGATTTAACTACTAACTTATTGTCCCAATTGTGCATTTCAAATGAATTTTCATTATCACTACTATCCCCTGTTTTTCTAAATGTAAATCCACATATTTGACAATACCCTCTATAAATTTTGTATAAATAGCTTCTAATCTCATTTCTAAGAGTTGTATCTATTGTTGCACTTTTTTTAGTAGTGTATACATATTGTTTTAAAATTCTTTCTCTATCTATCTTTGTATAGTTTCGTATATCATATTCTATTTTCTTACGAATATTGTCATAATACTCTTCTTCATCCGTCAATAGCTCATCATTTATATCTTCATCATATTGTTCTATTTCAGACTTATGTTTTAAGATTTGCTCTTGTAGTTTTGGGTTCTTTTTTTCTGATAAATCAGAGCTTTTAACCTCATCTTTAAATGATTTTTTTTGAACTTCTTCTGTATATTTTTCTATAACTACTTTCTTTGTATCTTCTATTATCTCTTGTATAGAGCTACTTTTCTCCCCAAAATCTTGTTTATCAATTTCTTTTAAACTCCCATTAAAGTTTTTATTTCCAATACATTTTTTATTATGTTCAAATACATTTTTCATTTCTATGAAAAGACCACACATATTACATCTCTTAGAAAGATTCTTATTCCATTTATCACTATGCTTTTCTAAAATATGCTTATCTAGCATATTAAAATTAGAAAATTTTTCAGAATCACAATATAAACAAAATATATTATTTAAAGTAGTTGAATCTTCGTTTATATCTTGTGATATAAAATTATTTTGTTTACTCTTTATGTATACACATTTATTTAAATGTTTCTCTATGTTTCTAACAAACACACCACAATACTCACATCTATTTACGTTTTTAATTCTTATACTAACTTCTTTATTTTGAATATACTCTTTCCACTTATCTTGATGTTTTGTACTAACATGAGTATCTATGCCCCAAAGATTTTTAAGTTTCTTATCACAATATAAACATACAAATTCGCTAGAACTTATCACACTATTTAAATTTTGTTTACTTATAAACTCATTTTTATCTTTACTACTATGCTTTTCTTCATGGCTAGATAAATCTTCATAAGATGGAAAAAATTGATTACAATACCTACATTTAAATTTATTCACAGATAAAGTTTTATCTAGCTTAGAATTAAATTTAAGACATTTTTTTCTTAAATGTTTTTGTAAGTTTTTTTCTTTTAACAGTGCTTGACAATATTGACAACTTATATACTCATCATCAGAATTTAAGTTTTTATTAGCCATGAAACACCTCCAAACTCCCCAAAATCTCAAACCCCAAGCTTCCCTCTTTCTGCCCCATCAACTCCAAAATCTTCTCATCTCTTCGATTTTCCAAATTTTCAATCTCCCCAATTCTCATTCGTTGAATATCCTCTTGATCTACATTTTTTTGTAACCTCTTAACCTTGCTTATCTGCTTCTCAAAATAGTTTTTCATAGAATCTATTTTAATATCTATTAGTCTGTTTTGAGACCCTGACTCTATGCGTTTGTGTTGCTCTATAGATTGTATCACTTCTCTGTTTAGTTCGGCTTTTAACTCCTCTAAATTTACAGTTGGTTCACCATTAAGCTCTTTGGCGTTAACAATAAACTCAAAATAATCCAACTCATCAACCAAAGTTAAATTGGTGTCTACTACTAGAACTCTTATCATCGACTTTGTTTTTAACTGCTTAAAATCAACCCTGTAGATAATGGCAAAACCTCTATCATATTTTTTATGAGAAATCACCGAATAGTGAGTTTTATGATTTTTCTCTCTTATCATCATACCAATAATAGGGTGGTTCAAGTAGAGATAAAGCATTTGAAATTCATCATTGTTATTGGTTTTAAAACTTACCTTTAACTCTTTGAGTCGATTTATCTTTTGCAGAACTTTTCTCTCCTCTTTATAGGCTAAAGCATTGATGCGTTTGTCGCTCATATTGGCTTTTAAAAGCTTAAAAAGCCTTTTTAGGTTTTCAGAAGAGAGCTTAACCGTCCCATCTTTAAGCTCCAAAAAGCCTATACGATTACTCTCTAAAAACTTAACAAAAATCTTTTTGCTCTCCTCTTGCAGAAGTGAGACTTTATTGTTATTTAAAAATATATCCTCTTTAGCTTGATGGTTGAAGTCATCATTTATAAGCTTCTCTACTTCAGAATTTTGCTCTTTGATTTCAGATTTTTGTCGCTCTAGTGCTAACTCGTTTAGATGGACTTTTTTTTCTATCTCATTGGCTGAAAGGTGTATGAGTTCTGGTATATTTAACTGCTTCTCTAAGTCTCCCAAAATAGGCTCTAACTCACCTATGGAGTTTTCAAAAATGCCAAGTTTGGTGTAGAGTCGGTTGTAGATTCGGTCTTCTATTGAGCCTACTATACAGAGGTTAAAGATGTGAAGCTTGTCAAACTTCTGTCCTATACGGTCAACTCTTCCTATTCTCTGCTCTACACGCATAGGATTCCAAGGTAGGTCGTAGTTGATGACCACATTACAAAACTGCATATCTAACCCCTCACTACCCACCTCTGAAGAGAGCAAAATGTCAAACTCGCCTCTTTTAAAGGCTTTGATTTTCTCAAATCGCTCTTCTGTGCTAAAGTCTCCGTGAATTTTACCTACTTTGTAGCCTAAGTTTTGTAGTTTTGGTTCAAGGTAGTCAAGTGTTTTTTTGAAAAAAGAGAAAACAATCTTCTGCTGAATACTTTGAGCATCTAAATCTTTTAAAATCTCTTCAAAACTCAAAAACTTTGAGTCATCTTCGCCTATTTGATTACCTTTATAAATAATATCATCAAGATAGCCCATCGCCTCACGCTCAATATTAAAATCATCATAATCTTCATCAAGGTCATCTACATCAGAGACAAGAAGTTTCCCACTCTTTTTAAGCTTTTTAAAACTCTCCAATGAAGCCAACATAGATGAGCTAACCATCCGTTCAGGCATAATGGTTATGAAACCTTGTGGTACATGAGGGTAGATGTACTTTACAAATGCTATAACAGCATCATAATAGGCTTGTTCCTCTTTTGTAATCTCTACAATAACCGATTTTGCATTTCTAGGAATAGAACGCCCTACATCCTTTTTCTTAGTGCGATTAATAATAAAGCTTAAATGGTCTGACTCCATCAATCTGTCTATTAACTCTACTCTTTTACCATGTGACAATGTTTCAAGTGCCAATATGTCGTTAAAAATCTCTTTTAGCTCTGTTGGGTAATCATCATCAGACTCTTCATTGGTAAAACTCTTAACACTCTCTAAGTCATGATTGTTTCGTATAAGAGCTATGAGTCGGTGTATGGTAGCATTGGGTTTTATCATCTTTTGAAAATAGTCAAAATCTTTAAAATAGTCATTGTCAAGTAACGATAAGATGTTAAACAAATCAACCAAAGAGTTTTGAACAGG
>JALUKJ010000071.1 GCA_027056615.1 Campylobacteraceae bacterium
GGTTCTGATTTTTTGTTCGATGAAATCGAACCTACAGGATTTGAGCTTAATTCATTGGCATTGGACTAAAGTCTCCGATTCCTAAAAAAAGTGTAAACTACTTTTCGGTAGATATGAAGGATGCCATATAAATAGCACTTTTAGTCAAAGCATCTAAATCAATAGAGAAATAATATAATTAGGAGTATTTTTATCCTATTTTATATATCTAATTAAGAGTAATTTTATCCTATTTAATATATTATAAAATATAATAATTATTATAAAGGATACTTATATGAAAAAACTATTAATTTCACTGACACTATTAATAAGTACAACAACGCTTATGGCAGATATTGGAGCAGGAGAAAAAGTTTATAAAGAAAATTGTGCAATATGTCACACTATTAATGGTGGAGGAGGACTAGGACCAGATTTTAATATGGTTGCCTATACAAGACATAAAGAGGAGATAGAACACTACGCTAAAGACCCTTATAGCTTATATAAAAGCTTTAGATATAGTGCTAATGCCATGCCAACACTTCCACTAGAAGACCAACAGTTTAAAGATGTAGCTGACTATATCTCTTCACTTCAACCATTTAAAAAATGGATGATAAAGAAACAACCAAGTAAAAAAATGATTGTTAAAAATGAAGAGAATAATGAGAGTGTAGAAGTAAAAACAAGAACGTAAAGTTTAAAACTTTACGTTCTCTCTGAAGCTCGTTGCTTACAAGCCTTAACATCCATACAGAACATACCTTTTCCTTTTTTAGCAGGTTTTAGCTCTTCTAATACATCATGACCACACTTTTTACACTGTTTAGTTGGGTCAACTTGTGGGGCTTCGGCTACTGGTGCTTCTGGTCTCATGGCAGGGAAAAGAAGAACATCTCTGATGGTGTGTTGGTTGGTAAGCATCATAATAAGACGGTCAATTCCAATTCCTTCACCAGCTGTTGGGGTCATACCATAGCCTAAGGCTCTTACAAAGTCACTGTCCATGTGCATTGCTTCATCGTCACCTGTTGCCTCTTTTGCGTCAACTTGTGCTTTAAATCTCTCATATTGGTCAATAGGGTCATTAAGCTCCGAGAAACCATTTGCCAACTCTGCACCTGCAACAAAGAACTCAAAACGCTCTGTAATCTTAGGATTTTCATCATTTCTTCTTGCTAGAGGAGAGATGTCTACAGGGTAGTCTGTAATGAAAGTTGGGTTAATAAGTTTAGCTTCAACATACTCATCAAATAGTTCTGTTTGAATGTAACCTAGTGTCCAGTTCTCATCATATTTATGGTTGTTCTCTTTTAAAAATGCCAACCCTTTGTCTCTATCTTCGGCAATTTCTCTTGGAATACCACCAATCTCTACAATAGAGTCAATCCAAGGCACACGTGCAAATGGAGTTTGAAAATTAATCTGATGTTCACCATAGGTTAAAGTTCGCTCTAATCCAAGAGTATCAAAGATATAATCAAACAGCTCTTCGGTAACCTCCATAAGCTCAATGTATGTTTTATATGCCCAGTAGAATTCAATGGCTGTAAACTCAGGGTTATGAGTAGCATCAATACCCTCATTTCTAAAGTTACGGCTAATCTCAAAGACTGCATCCATACCACCAACAATCAGTCTTTTTAAATAGAGTTCAGGTGCAATTCTTAGGTAACGGTCAATTCCCAAGGCGTTATGGTGCGTAGTAAATGGTTTAGCATTTGCTCCACCTGGAATAGGGTGCATCATAGGGGTCTCTACCTCTAAAAAGCCTTTATCTTCAAAGAAACGACGAATAGCAGAGACTATTTTTGAACGAAGTTTAAAACGTTTGGTTACCTCTGCATCCATAATCATGTCAAGGTAGCGTTGACGATATTTTATCTCTTGGTCTTGAATACCATGGAACTTTTCAGGAAGAGGTAAAATAGCTTTGGTTACTAAGTTTACTCCTAAGCAGTGAAGTGTAAGTTCTCCTGTTCCTGTGACAAATGGGTAACCTGTCACTTCTATAATGTCACCCACCTCAAAGAGTTTTTTAACTACATCATTGTAGTAACCCTCTGGTAGGTCATCACGGTTAAAGTATATTTGTACTAATCCATCTTCATCTTCTATCTTTGCAAATGAGGCTTTTCCCATAATTCTCATAAACTTAAGACGACCTGTTAGGGTATAGCTTTTGGTTTTGTCTTGTTTCATCTCATCAGTTTGAAGGTCATGAACGTAAGCACACTCACTTAAAAATTTTGCAGATGGTGTCCCTTTTTTAACTTGATTTGGGTAGGGGTTAATCCCTTTTTTTCTTAATGTTTCCGATTTTTTAATTCGTTCTTGAATGTATTGATTATTGAATATCAAGAATTTCTCCTAGATTTGATTTTGTATTAAAGTTTTGGGGTCAGGTACTTATTTATTGTTTATTTTTCTTCTTTTGACAATCTTCACAAATACCTGTGATTTTCATGACATGGTTAGTCATCTTAAAATTAAATTTTTTAGCAATGATTTCTTGTTGCTTTTCAATAGTGTCATCGAAAAATTCTTCGATTCCACCACACTCCAAACAGACTAAATGGTCATGATGCTCTTTTAATCCAAATTCATATTTTTTACCTTGTGTTCCAAATGAGATTGAACTCACAATATTTGCATCTTCAAGAAGGGTTAGCGTACGATAGATGGTTGCTATACCTAGTTTAATATCAGGGTGATTCTCTTTAATAAGATTGTAGATATCTTCAGGGGTAAAGTGACCACTGTTATTGTAGATGATATTAAGTATAAGCTCTCGTTGAGTTGTATATTTAAGGTTGTTTTGTCTTAGTAACTTTTTAAAGTTTTCAAGAACATCATCGTAAGTTATGTTTATGATCATTTGGTCTCTTTAATTTGTTAAGTTGTTATCTTCATTTGAGAGGTTCTCATCTATTGAGTTAAGATTCTCTTCACTGCTGTTTTCATTACTACTGTTCGTATCAGTTGTAATGGTTTCATTTTCTGTAGTATTGTTATCTTTAGATACTCTATTTAAATCAATATTTAAAATAGAGGCTCCTAGTTTTGTCATAGGAACAAAAAGTTTACTCTCTGTTTTTAGTTTTTTAGATTCATTTTTAAAGAATTCAGATTGGTTAACACCAAAAATAATAAGTGCAAAGATAATAAAGTAACGAGCTGAAGAGACAATGTATCCAAATATTCGACTAATAGGCGAAATATTGTGCGAACCAAATCTATTAATAATAGAGGAAATAACACTTACAATCATCCATACAGCTATAATAATGATAATAAAACCAACAATTTTTGAATAGCTTTGGGCAATGGTTGGTAGAATGTGTTGTTCATTGATTATTTTAATAACGGTAGTATTGAAGTTTGCAGCGAGTGCAATTCCTCCCACAATAGTTATAAAGTTCAAAAGCTCTTTTGAAAAACCATTCATAAGCCCTTTTATTGCTAAAAATAGTACAAGAGCAATAATAATAATATCAACAGTATTAAAACCCATAAAATCCATAATATATAAACCTTAATAATAATCCATAATTTTATACAGATTAATTTTTGACAGATTATATCAAAAGTTATCTAAAATTGATATTTTTCTTTAATTCATCTGGTTTATTTGAATATTGCAAGGCGTGTTCTCTTGTAATAATACGACCATGAAGAAGTTTAAGTAGGACTTGTGTTTGGGTTTGCATCCCTGTTTTCCCCTGTCCTAGTTGCATTTGGGAGTAGATTTGATGTACTTTATCTTCTCTTATAAGGTTTGCAATAGCATGGTTGGTAACCAATATTTCAGGAACAGCAATACGTCCTCCACCGACTTTTGGTAAAAGCATTTGAGAGATAACAGCAACCAATGAGGTTGAAATCATAGTTCGGATCTGTGCTTGTTCATCTCCACCAAATACATCAATAATACGGTTAATGGTTCCAGGTGCAGAGTTGGTATGAAGAGTTCCAAAGACCAAGTGACCTGTCTCTGCTGCTGTTAGAGCTGCTTCAATAGTCTCTTTATCTCTCATCTCCCCAATCAAAATAATATCAGGGTCTTGTCTCATGGCATACTTTAGAGCAGAAGCAAAACTTTTAGTATCTCGTCCTGTCTCACGGTGAGAAAAGACCGATTTTTTATTTTGGTGAATAAATTCAACAGGGTCTTCAATGGTAACAATATGTTTGTGTTCGGTTAGATTAATTTCATTGAGTAGAGCAGATAAAGTAGTTGATTTACCAGAACCTGTAGGTCCTGTAACCAATATAAGCCCCTTTTCTCGTTTAATAAGTTCCTTATATATTTCTGGAGACTTTAAATCATCTAGTGAGGGAATTTCGGTTGGAATAATACGAAAAGCAGCAGCAATATCTCCAAGAGTACGGTAGTAGTTTGCTCTAAAACGCCCAATACCTGGAAGCATAAGAGCAAAATCAAGCTCCATATGCTCTTCAAAGGCTTTTTTCTGTTTTTCTGTAAGTAAAGAGTATGCCATCTCTTCAATATCTTCTCCTGTAAGCACAGGTAGATTAACAGCTCTTAATGCCCCATCAATACGTATTTGAGGTTCAGAACGAGCCACAAGGTGTAGGTCAGATGAACCATGAGCTACAACCGATTGTAGAAGTTTTTTTATATCTATAGCCATATTAAATCTTTTTATTAATTTAATAAAACTATATAAGATTTATTCTTTATTTATGTTTAAGCTACTCAATAATCTTAGGAACAATAAAGAAGTCATCTTCAGGCTTAGGTGCATGAGAGAATATATCTTTAACAATTTCAGGCTGTTTTTGAGGTATATCTTCTCTCATTGGTGTTCCTCCATCAAGAGTTGAGAAAGAGGGGCTAAGATTGTCTGTATCTAACTCTGATAGATTTTCAACATAAGCCAATATCTCACTAAGTTGACCTGCTAACTCCTCTTTTTTGTCGTCTTCAATTTTTAACATAGAGAGCTTTTCTAATTTTTCCAATACGGTGTTATCTATAATCACAGTTGTCCTTTTAAATAATTGTAGCATTATAATAGAAGTTAAATTAAATGTGTAAATAGGAGATAAAAACTCCTAATTAAATTAAAAAAATTGATAAATAAAACTATTTGTAATATATTTGGCATGTCTCCTAGCCCCAAAAAAGTACTTAACACTTTCACCCCCTAAAAAAAGCCAATACTCCCCCCTTACCACCCAAGGCAATCAAAAAAATAACAGTGAAATAGTCTAAAAACTATTAA
>JALUKJ010000072.1 GCA_027056615.1 Campylobacteraceae bacterium
CATTATATTTGACTCAAATTGAATATTACCTAAAGTCATTTTGTAATAAAAAGGTATATTTTCCTCTTTTAGTTTATTTTCTAATTCATTAAATACATACTTATTTCGAGCAAGAACAACCATTTTTTCATAGCAAATTTCACCTTCTATATTTTTATCATTTTCTCTTTTGATTAACTCTTTAATTTTATTAATAATCCATTCAGCCTCATTAAATTCATCAGTACAACCAATTAGCTCAAACTCTCCATCAAGAGCTGTATTTGAAATATCTTTTACATTGGGTAAAATCTTATTAGAAGCTTCCAATACTTTTTTTGAAGAGCGATAGTTTTTATTTAACTCAAATTTTTTAGGACTAAAATCTTCTATGAATTTTTCACTCATATATTTTGAGGACGAACCTGTAAAATAAAATATAGATTGTTTTGGGTCTCCAACCATCATAATATTTTCATATTCATTATTGGTTAATGATAAGAGAAGTTTATATTGAGCATTATTTAAATCTTGTGCTTCATCAATGCAAATAGCATAAAAACTTCTTCTATAGAGTGCTGATATTCTAGGATAATTAATAAACAGTTTATAGGTAAGTAGTAATAAATCATCAAAATCTATAGCATTTTGTGTTCGTAATAAATCTTGATATGCACGATATAATAAAATGACATTATCATTATTGGTATGTTCATGTACTTCATTATCAGATATAAGCTCTCTTTTTACTTTTGATATAAAATCAAGTGTCGTATATTGAAATGAAGCTTTTTCTTTTTTATTATAAGAGTTATATTTTTCTGCATATAAAGGGACTTGTTCCATAGCTTGTGTGATAAGGTCTAATCTATCTTTATTATCTTCAAAAATATGAGGCATTGGAGATAATCCTATAGCACTTCCATGATTTTCTAAAACATATTGACAAAAACCATGAAATGTTCCGACAAAAAGGCGTTGTTCTATATTTTCAATATTGGAATTTTTAAGTCTATCTTTTATCTCTTGACCTGCTTTATTGGTAAAAGTTAGTGCTAATATTTGTTTTTTTGTTTTTGTTAAAAGATGTCTAATTCTCTCTGTGATAACTCGTGTTTTTCCACTTCCTGCACTCGCTTCCACATAGATTGCTCCTTCATCAGCATAGACTATTTTTTTTTGCTTTTCTGATAGATTCATGCTGTTACCTCATTTATATTTAGTATCGTATTGATTTTTTCAAAAAGTGTAATTATATTTGAAGGTAATTCATTATCACTATCTACAATTTTATTTGCAACAATAGGAGATAGTGTTGTTTTTGCATTACACATTTTTTCATATAAATTTTCATTAGAGTAATTATTAATTTCAGCCATATCTATTGTCTCTTGTGCATGTCTATGTTCTTCACTATGATAAGATTTTAATGATATAAAAGCATTCTTTATCTCTTGAATAAAGTTGTCATTTATAAGTTGTTGTTCAAAATCACAACCATCATCTAAAAATATTACACAATTATTTTCCTCTTTTAAAGTTCCACTTTGTCTTAGTTGATTTTGAACAGATGTTTTAATTCGTCCATTTTGGTCATTATCGCTTAAAATTATCCAAGGAATATTTAAACTCTCTGCAAATCTAATAAATGGTAAATAAGCTGTATAACTTCCAACACCTATAAAGTCAACACCTATTTCTATAGAAGTCTTATTGAAATATTTATTAAAAAATATGGGTAATGCTTGTTCTTCTGTTTCACCTTCAAATAAAACCAAATATTTTGAGAAAAATATCTCTCCTCTACTTTGAATGACTTGTCTATCTATTTTTCTTTTCCATTCATCATTTAAATTTGAAACATCTATTTTCCCACATTTCACTATCTCATCTTTATAAAAATTTCTAATTTCAGAAATATTTGAAGCACCTGCTATGTATGGAGAATGTGTAGAGATAATTTTCTGTCCTGATATAGAGTTAATTTGAGAATAAAGTTTCTTTTGAGCATTTGGATGGAGATGAGATTCAGGTTCTTCTATTGCAAGAATTGGAAAAAAAGGATTATCATTAGAGTTAGATTCTAAAAGTTTAATAAAGGCTTTTAGAGTTAAAAGAGATGACCAACTTCGTGTACCCATCCCATGATGTTCCATTGGAAAGCTATCTTCATCATTTCCATAATAGATAGTTAAGCCCTTATTTAAATCACGAACTTTTTTTGTAAAAGGGGTAATCTCTATATTTTCACTATGAGACCCCATCGTAGAGTCTAAATCTTTTAGCGTTTCTCTAATATCACTTAAAATAGTACTACGATTAACAGCCGTTTCATTTAAAGCTCTAATTTGTGCTTCAATATCAACAAGAGCCTCAGGAGTATATTTAATCTTTGAAAGCATTTTACCAAGATATGAACTTTTAGATTTTAAATCATCTAAAATATCTCTTTGAGCATCCATATAAAAAAATGGCATCTCTTCAAATTTAAAAGATTTTTCATTTCCATTATTTACATCATACCAATATTCATTACCATTTTTAAAATCATTCCAATTATCTAAGATGTATTGTTGAGTTGTATAAATTGTTCGTATTGGGTCAAAAGTTATAATAGTTCGTAAGGGTATATAAGATTTTTCTCCATCATCTTTAATTCTATCACGAGTAAAGAGAATTTCCCACTCATCTGAAAAGTCATTTAATTCTTCTCCATTCATCTCTATAGGTATAATCAATACATCTATTATAATTTGTTCTACACTCGTTCCATCCTCAATAAAAAAATCATCTTGCGTAATAAAATGTCTATTTCCAAAAACAATTTGGAGAGCTTTTAAAAAAGAAGTCTTTCCTGCATTATTCATTCCTGTAAGAACTGTTGTCTGTTCAAGTTCTACTTCTATATTTTTCAATCCTCTAAAACCATTTATGCGAACAGTTTTAATTAAAATATTACTCATTCTTTTCCTTTTTATAAAATTTTTTCTATCTACCATGGTAAGAATATGTTATTGTATTATACTATTATTAAACCCCATAATCTTCAAACTCCTCCAACTGCATAACCATATATTTAGCCAACTCTTCTATAACAGGAATCGAAACACTATTACCCAACTGCTTATACTGTTGTGTCTCACTAACGCTTTTAGGAAAGGAAAACGAATCAACACCATTTTTTATAAAAGCATAATCTTTAAACCCTTGTAATCTCGCCCACTCTGTAGGAGTCATTACTCTAATTCCTTGATTATTGATGGGTGTTTTTTTACTTCCAAACATCATTCCATAATATTCTGGTTTCTCTTGTATAACTAAATTTCTCTCTTTACCACTTCCACCTGTTGCTAAAATTGTATTAGATATGGGATTCTCTCCAATGTTTACGACTTTATACCCAAACCCATTTCCTTTTGCTTTGTGTGTAGCCTTATGTTTTTCAAGTGTTTTAATGTATTGTTCAGAGAGATAGTATTTTGCCGATACATCATCTTCTAATACATCATAAAGATTATTAAATATAGGTTTCTCTTTGTTTGTTGGTAATTCATCAAATTGATAGTTATTTGGAACTAAATCATCTCTAAATCCCATAATATAAGTTCGTGTTCTCTTTTGAGGAAGTCCAAAATCAACTGTTTTTCTTAAAAATGATTTTGAATCATATTCTAAAACACCATCTTTTTTATCTACTCCAACAATTTTATACCCTAATTCATTGACCAAAGTATCAATAATTATTTTAAATGTTTTATCTTTATCATGACGCAAAAGCCCTTCAACATTTTCAAGTAAAAATGCTTTTGGTTTGGTGCGTTTAAGTATATCTGCAATATCAAAAAATAGTGTTCCTCTTGTGGTATCTTCAAAGCCTTTTTTTGCACCTGCAATAGAAAATGCTTGACAAGGAAAACCTGCTAATAAGACATCATAATCTAATGCTTCAACTTTTTCTTTAAACGCTTCACTGCTTACATCATTTGATGGATTTTCATTAAATAGATGTTCATAAGTCATACAAGCATATTTATCAATTTCTGCCGATAAAACACAAGAAAATTTATTGGTAAGTTCAAACCCTTTTCTAATTCCACCAATGCCACAAAATAGGTCTATGGTTTTATAGGTTGATGTGCTAGAAGTAGTTGTGTCTATTTTTTTTGTCAAATCTTAATCCTAGTATTGAAATTTGCTTGTTTCAAATTAAGCCTCATGTAAAATACCCTCAAAAGCTTCTACCAATGCAATAGCATCTTCTAGTTCTTTTTTATAAAGAGGTCTTGTCAAATCATTGTGTGATTGAGGGTGTAAAATACTTTTTAGTATCATCTTTACATCTTCAAACTCTTCAAAATGAAAATCATCATTTATATATTTTCGTATAGATTCTATACTGCTAATTACTTGTTCAGAAAATTCTTTACATTTTTGAGCCTGTATAGCTTCTGGCATTTGCTCACAATTTCCAAACTGTTCTAAGACGCTAATAATCTTCTTTAAATCTTTTTGAATATCCCAAATAAGTTGTTCATTCTCTTTTAGTTTAGAGAGTTTTATTTTTTCATCTAAATTATCAATTTGAAGAAACTTATCAAAAAGTTTCTCTACCTCTTTTCTAAGATAGTTTGCAGTTGCAGGATAATCTTTATTTTTAAAATGATTTTTTGCTATCTCTATGTTTCCATATTTTTGACCATATTCTTTGATATATGGAATTTCTATATTTTTCTCATTATCAATATCCACATACATCTCAAAATATTTCCACTTATCTTTTTCCATATAATCAAACTTTTGTTTAGCCATCTCAAAAAAAGCTCTATCATGAGTCAAAATTATTTTTTGATACTCTTTTAAAACATCATCATTTAACAAAATATCTAAAACCTTATCACGATTAGACATATCAAGAGAAATCAATAAGTCATCAAGAACCAAAAGCTTTAAAGGGCTATCTTTTAATTTTATTTCTGTTATTGCCAATCGGACAGAAAGAGCTATGGCTGTTAATTTTGCTTCATTAAAATAGCTTTGTGGTTTGGGAATAGTTATCCAATCATTATCTTTTTTTTGCTCTATTTTAATATTTATTTGTGGAAGATTAAATTTATATTTATCGAATCTTCCAACCCAAACCCCAACTAAACCCCACAAAAAAGGCATTTTTCAAAAAAAAAGTTGTAATTCCGTAACTACAACTTAGTTGGTAATTTAAATTTCATAACATTAAATAACCCCTGAATC
>JALUKJ010000073.1:0-4744 GCA_027056615.1 Campylobacteraceae bacterium
TCTCTTAACAGTAACTAAATATGGGTCATGTTGACTATTCATAATATATAACCTTAATTATTTTTTATAATAAAATTATACAATAATAATATAAGTATAAAACAAGGTTAAGTATAAAACAAAACATTAAACTATAACTCTTAATTAGATAAAATCCATTTTATAAAACTATTAGGCTCTCTATTTTGAAAACATTAACAATTATTGATACATTTGGCTTCTTTTTCCGTTCTTACTTTGCTCTTCCTCCTCTTAGAAACTCCGAAGGGTTTCCTACAGGACTACTTACAGGCTTTATTAACCTCATCGACTCACTTCACCGTGACCATAAAACGGACTACATTGTCTTTGCATTAGATTCCAAAGGCAATACTTTTAGAAATGAGATTTATCCTGAATATAAAGCAAATCGAGATGAAGCACCTGAAGATTTAAAAAAACAGCTCCCCATTGCTATTGATTGGATTCGTGAAATGGGTTTTGCTCATCTTGCTAAAGATGGCTATGAGGCTGATGATATTATTGCTACTCTTGCTAAATATGGGAAAGAGCAAGGATTAAAAGTAAAAATCATCTCTCATGATAAAGATTTATATCAGATGATAGACGATGGTAAAGTGGTCATGTATGACTCAGTTAGACAAAAAGAGATTACTCAAAAAGAGTGTTTCGAGAAGTTTGGAGTCTATCCAAAAGATTTTATTAACTTCCAAGCTATTTTAGGTGACAGTTCAGACAATGTACCAGGGGTTAAAGGTATTGGAAAAGTTGGGGCTTCTAAACTTATTAATAAGTACCACACTTTAGAAAATATCTATAATGATATTGAAAATGCAGGAACAGCCAATATTCAAAAGAAACTATTAGAAGGAAAAGAGAATGCATTTCTCTCACGAGAGCTAGTTACCATGAAACAAGATGTTTTTAAAGATTTTGATTTAGGGAGTTTTGCATTTGAAGATAAAAACTATCTTACTTGTCTTATTGATGAGTTTGAACGTTATGAGATGAAACGAGCCATAGAGAAAGCAAGAGTTGGTACTAATTTCTCTGATTGTAGCCAAGAGAAAGAAGATAAAATAGGATTTGAAGCAATTTGTCTTGATAGTAAAGAAAAACTATTTGAAGTTATTAATAAGATTAAGGAAAACACATTAGTGGCTTTTGATACAGAGACCACAGGGGTTGACACAAAAACCGATAAAATGGTTGGGTTCTCTTTTGCTACTGATGAAAAAAGAGCTTACTATGTTCCTATTGCTCACAGCTACTTAGGGGTTACTACACAAGTAAGTATTGATGATGCTATTGAGGCTATAAAAGTTATTTTAAAAGCCAAAGTAGTTGGACAAAATCTAAAATTTGACCTCTCCTTACTATATAATCAATATGGGATTAAGGAGTTTATTCCATTTGCTGACACCATGATAATGGCATGGCTTCTTAATGCAGGAACTAAAGTAGGACTTGATGCTTTAGCAAAAAAGTTTTTCCATTATGAGATGAAACCTTTTAAAGAGATGGTTAAAAAGGGTGAAAATTTCTCTAGTGTAGATATTGAGTCTGCAACCTTTTATGCTAGTGAAGATGCGTGGATGACTTTTAAACTCTATGATGTGTTAGATAGAACAATGAGTTTAGCGTCTATTGACCATCTTAAAGATGAAGCAAAAGAAGTTGAGTATCCATTTATAAATGTACTTATTGCTATGGAGCGACGAGGGATTAAACTTAATATAGAAAAGCTAAAAATACTTCAAGATATGCTTAGTTCAAGAGTTACAGAACTTACAAAAGAGATTTATGCACTTTGTGATTCAGAATTTAATATTAAGTCTACCCAACAGCTAGGAGTTATTTTATTTCAACACTTAGGGCTTAAAGGTGGAAAGAGAACAAAAACAGGTTATAGTACAAATGAATCTGTACTTACTTCACTTAAAGATGAACATGAGGTTATTCCAAAGATTTTAGAGTATCGTAGCACCCAAAAACTCCTCTCTACCTATGCTCAACCTCTTTTAAAATTGGCAAAAAAAGATAAAGAAAATAGAATCTACACCTCTTTTTTACAAACAGGTACAGCCACAGGACGACTAAGCTCAAAAGAGCCTAACCTACAAAATATTCCAGTACGTTCAGAATTAGGTCGAACAGTTAGAGAAGCCTTTGTCGCTAAAGAGGGATATAAACTTTTAAGTATTGACTACTCACAGATTGAACTTAGACTCTTAGCTCATTTCTCAAAAGATAAAGCACTTATGGAATCTTTTAAACAAGGGTTAGACATTCATAAAGCAACAGCCATAAAACTCTTTGGAGAGAAAGAGGCAGAAGCTAAAAGAAGTTACGCTAAATCAGTTAACTTTGGAATTTTATATGGAATGGGTGCTAAAAAACTCTCTGATGAGTTAGGTATTACAAATAAGGAAGCAAAAGAGATTATTAAAGCCTATTTTGAAGCATTCCCTACTATAAAATCTTTTTTAGAGAAAATCCAAGAGAATGTAAAAAAGAGTGGTTATGTAGAGACCATTTTAAAACGACGTAGAATCTTCGATTATAAAAATGCTACAGGTATGCAAAAGGCTTCATTTTTAAGAGAGTCTGTTAACAGTGTC
This sequence comes from Campylobacteraceae bacterium, assembly GCA_027056615.1. Lineage (GTDB taxonomy): Bacteria > Campylobacterota > Campylobacteria > Campylobacterales > Sulfurovaceae > UBA1140. The sequence goes on from JALUKJ010000073.1 coordinate 2,622, forward strand.
TTTCAAGGAAGTGCTGCTGATTTAATTAAGCTTTCTATGTTAGAGCTAGAAAGCTACTTAAGGGAAGAACAGATAGATGGTGCTATGCTTTTACAAATACATGATGAACTTATTTTTGAGATAAAAGAGGAGATTATAGAAGAGATTTCTAAAAAGATTAAAGAGATTATGGAGAATATTATGGACTTAGATATTCCTTTAGAGTGTTCGGTAAATATTGGGGATTCTTGGGGGGAGTTAAAATGAGATAGGAGATAAATATATATTTCAATAATTAATTAAACATTAAAAATATTTACTCTATACTACTTTAAAGGATTTTATATGAAAAAAATAATTTTAGGTATATTTTTAATATCAAATATAATGTTGGCAGATGGGTTTGCACAAGTTGGTTTGGGTTACTCAAGAGGTAATAATGATGGTGATATTGCCACAGGATTTGTAGGAGCAAAAGTTTTAAGTAATATTGGTTTACGTTTAGAATATACTAAAAATATCTCTGAACACCCTGAGTTTTCAAAAGAAGATATTAGCCGTTATGGTCTTTTTGCAACATATACTCTACCTCTTACTAGCTCTTTTTCCATAACTCCCAAAATGGGTGTTTTAAAAACAGATGGTGAATTTCAAGTTCAAGATGCTATTGATACCATTTCAGATTCATCAACAGAGTTTACTTATGGTTTAGAGCTTAACTATAGTTATAATGAGTTAGTTTCATTCTTTGTTGGTTATACTGATTATGGAAATAAACTTGATATTAAAAGTATTGATACTTCTAAAATGGATACACAAAACTATACTATAGGAATCAAGATAGATATGTAATGCTCTTAATTGGAGAGAATAAGTTTCTCTCCCAAAATCAAAGTAACCACCGTACCCTCTCCTAATTTACTCTGAACATCAATTTTAATCTTTAAACTATCGGTTAACTTCTTAACAATATGCAATCCAATACCTAACCCTCTTTCATGTTCTTTATAGAAACGTTTAAAAATCTTTTTAGGGTATTTGATGCCTTTTCCTGTGTCTTTAATAGTGAGGGTACGTTCTTTTGGAGTATAGAAAATTTCAATACTCCCATGCTCTTTATTGTATTTAGAGGCATTTACAATAATATTGTCAACAATTCTGACAAAATCCTGTTTATGGGTTTCAAGTATGACGCTAGGCTCTATCTCTACTTGGTAAGTTAGTTTGGGGTAGTTCTGCTCTATCATATGCACACGCTCTTTTATAAGCCCTAAAAGGTTAAACGACTCCAATTCAGAGCTTTGGGCATGGAGATAGTTTCTTAAATTTTCCTCTAACCATAAAATATTTTCAATACTTCTTTCTATTCGTGCCACTTTTTTATTCTCTCCTACTTGACGTTTGAGTAGAGATAGATTGAGCCTCATAGTGGCAATTGGTGTATTAAAGTCATGTAAAATATCTTTTACAAATTCTCGTGTTAAGATTAGAGCATTACGAAGAGGGAAGAGAGCATAGATAGAAAATAGAGCAGATAAAAGAAAAACTGTTATAAAGGTAAAGACCCCCTCTTTGATTAAATTTTTATGTAGATAGTGGATTTTGTTATGATATGCTTCTGGAGTCAATGAAAGTTTTAAATAGAAATCAGAGCTATCTTTAATAGGGTAGAGACTTGCCACCTCTTTTGTATTTTTAATAAGTTTATAAGGTATCTTATTCTCTTTTGGTTCAAAGTCTATGTTGTACTCTTTACACTTTAAGGTGTAACTACAAAGATGCATTTTATTTAATAGCTTTTCATCAAAACTTTGTAACTCTCTTTGATAATTTAAGTAGAAAACAATGCTAAGAAGTGTTGCCATAGAGAGGAAAAAGAGTAGAAAACTTTTTAGAAATGCCTCCGATTCAACATACTTCAACTCTATATCCTACACCATGAATACTTCGTATCTCTACTCCTGTAAGTTGTTTTAGTTTGTTTAGAGCAACTCTTAAGGCAGAGAGAGACTTAATAGAACTATAATCCATAATCTCTTGGGCTTCTATGGTTCTGTTAAGGTTAGTCATAAAAAGATGAAACATTTTAAGCTGTTTTTTACTTAAAAAAATAATCTCATTATCTTTTTGTAACTCTTGAGTAG
>JALUKJ010000073.1:4754-14988 GCA_027056615.1 Campylobacteraceae bacterium
GTATTATATAGTAAATTTTTATAGTTAACAAGAGTGTTTTCTCTTTGAAACTTAGACTCTATTCTAAGTAGTAACTCTTCAGGGAAAAATGGTTTTTTGAGGTAATCTTCTGCACCAATCTTAAAAGCTTTTTTCATAGTTTCCAAATCAACCATAGCAGATATAAAAAGGGTAGGTGTTCTATCTGAAGCATGTCGTAAAGATTCTAATAGCTCTAATCCATTAAATTCAGGTACATTAATATCAAAAACATATAGGTCGAAATTTTCATTATAGGTTATATCAGAAGCTTCAACTCCATCTTTTACCCATTTGACAATGTAGCCATCATCTTCTAACATCTCTTCAAGTGTCTCGCCTAAATCCTCTTCATCTTCCATAAGCAAGATTTTAATTTTTTTACCAAAAATAGCCAAGATTTGCTCCTATTGTTTGTCGTGAGTCATTGGAAAGAAATCCATATTGGTAATTTATATTGCTAAACCAATGATTATTAATATTATAATAGGTGTAGAGAGAAACTGATTCTAAATCTTTTGAGTCTTTAAATATACTGTTTATGTTTGAATAGCTTAAACTAGAGTATAAATTACTACTCCAATTATAACCTGAACCTATTGTATATGAAAGTGTATTATTATAAGATATAATATTGTCTTTGTTATTATCTCCTATTTTCCCATATCCTAACCCTATAATAAAAGAGAACTTATCCAATTTATATTTTCCGTATAGTGAGCTAGTATAGTCAATTTTATTATCGGCTGTAGTGTATGTTGGAAATACAACACCTCCTCCCATGCTTAAATAGAAGTTTTCAAAAGGTGTAAAGAGGTAAGAAAAATTTAAATAAGTATCATTCATTCCACGACTCGATTGCGTATCTGATGAGCTTTTATAAAAAGAGCTAGAGAGTTGAAAAGACCATGCTTTGTAGTAGTAATCAAGGGTTAAAGAGGAGAGGTTTAATGTCGAAATATTATCTTTAGAGTAGCTCTCTCCTAGCAGAATATCAAAGTGATGAGGAGATATTAAGTTTTTTATACTGCAACCTGATAAATCTACTAACTCGGTTAAGGGAGTGTTAGCACATTTATCATTTTTGTCTTCAACACCATCCATATCACTATCAATATATGCCATAAGAGAAGAGCTAAAAAGTAAAAAATAGATAATAAATTTATGCATAGTAAATACCTTTTTTAATCATGTCTATTATTACGATGATTATTAAAATATTCTTGTGAACCACGATTATGAGTTCGCTCTTCATTTTGTTGTCGTTCTTGATGAATATTATCACTTCTCCTATTGTGAGAAAGATTAAGCTGTTCATTTCTTATCTCATGTTGCTCCAAAGGATTACATTTTATAGAATCTCTATTTTTATGTTTTTGCTCTTTAGTCTCTCTTTGCATATTGTTTTGATATTGTTGTCTATTTTGATTATGATTGCCCTGTATCTTCTCTTGAAGTGTGCCTATAGCCTTCATTCTATCTTCTTGATTCATACTTATTAACTGCTCTTTTATGTGATTCATTAGCTCTACTCGTTTTTGTGGTGAAGCATTTTCCAAAGCATGAATCTGTTCATTAATCGTTAGAGAAAATAGTAAAGCAGTAGTAACAATTAATGAAAAAAATATTTTCATTGAACTTCCTTCCATATCCTTAGACTCTAATTATGCCATAAAGATATTAGCAAAGTATTACTTTTAAATACTTTGCTTTAAGATTATAAAATTTATTTTTATCTATGGTTGCCTCTATCAGAGCTTTGGTTACCTTCATTATTAGAATTGTCATTGTTCATTCTGTTTTCTCTATCAGAGCTATGATTCTCTTTATCTTTAATTTCTACAAAAGAACCCATAGCCAATTTTCCACCAATAGCAAGATAATCTACAACTTTTTTAGCACTTAAATCTACTTTTACAAAAGCACCCTCTTCGGTTAAGAACATATAAAAGTAACGACCATCTCTTGAAAAGTGATATTTAGGATGCGATTGTGTCTGAACCGAACCTAACTCATCTTTAGCTAATCTGCTTACTTCAATATCAGCTATTTTTTCATTAGTTAATGTATTCATAACTGTAATAAAACTATCTTTATGGTTAATAACAACAGCAATATTGTTATGTTTCATTTCAGTTGTATGACCAGCACCTATTCCTGCTTTCACAGTTTTTACAATGCTCATTGGTGAAGTACTATAGTCTACTATAAAGAGATTTCCTTCATCTGAACCAACATAAATGGTCTTTTGGTCTTTTAAGAAGTTAAGATGGTGAACACCCATTACATCAGGAGAAAGTTCCTCTTTTTTAATCTCTAAATTCTCAACAATAGACAATCCTTTTCCCTCTAAAAACTCTAACTTCAATACTGATGGGTAAACACCTGTAGAACCCTCTGCTGTTGCATAGAAAATGGTTGATGTTTGCATTCCATGTTTACGTCCATGTTGTCCATGTATCTCTGGTGGAATAAGGTTATGAACAGGTGATGGTGTTGCTATTTCATTTACTTTTGTTGTTTTCCAAGTTCCATCACTATTTTTCTCAATTTTATAAGTAGAGATTGATTTGTTTTGACGGTCAATTAGAATAAAATGGTTTTCATTTAACCAATGTGGGTGTCCTGAAGCCATTGTACCACTAGCTAAATAGCTATGCCCACTGGTTGTTGGAGCAGTTACAACATTATTTCCAACAGTAGCTATAACTGTATCTGTTTTACTGTCTATAATGGCTACCATTGGTTTGTCAACACCTGAAACAGCTACCAAGCCTGTCTCTTTTTCAACATCAATACTTCTTGGGTGAAATGCTAAAGGAATATTTTTTGTAATTGTATTTGTAGCAGAATCTAAAACACCAATAGCATTACTTCCACGATTATCAACATACATCTTTGGTATTGATGAACCATGAGAGTCTCTTGTTTTAATAACCTCTGCTGCATAACTTACACTATTACCTGTTGAAATTTTTTCAAGAACTTTCATGTTTTCAACATCTACTACAACAATAAGATTGTTTGCTTTGTCTCCAAAATAGGCTTTTGTCTGCTCTGTTGATGAATAGTTTGTATATTGAGTATCTCTATTATTATTTTGAAGCCCCATACGTGTTTGACTTAAATGCTCTTGTACCTCTTGAGTTGTTACTACTCTTCCTCTATAATTCTTGTCATTAGCTTTAATATCATCTCTTATATCTGAAAGAACTGCATCATCTTTTGGTACTTCTTTAAGGTTAAGTTTTTTTACTGCATCACTAACTTCAATACCATTACTTGCATTTCCATCTATGTCTAGTGTTTGTAAAAAACGTGCTGTATCATTATTATCCTCAAAAATAGTAATACCACTTTTTAACGTTGAAGCATTTACTTCTCTTAAAATGATATTTCCTACTTTAAAAGTACACTTTTTATTCTCTTCAAAAGTAAATTTACCTTTTTTATCTGTAATTCCTGATTGTGTTCCACAAACATAATTTACACCAACAACGGCAGAATCTACATAGTAACCTGTACCTACAGAAGGAGAACTATTTGTTGCACTTCCACCTCCACAACCTACTAAGAGTAGTGATGCTACTGCTACTGAACTTAATGTTATTGACTTTTTCATTTTTTATCCTTGAATTGTTTTTCTAAAGGCATTGTATTAAAAAAGTATTATTTTTTTGTAAGTAATAAATAAGAAAAGTATTAGTTTCTGATATTAAGATAATTAAGTAATGTTAAAAAGATAAAGAAAGAATCGACACAAGAAAAAATCTTGCATCGTAAGAGGAGAAAAAGAGACTAGTTTCTGATACCCATATCAGTTTTAATAGTATTCCATCTAGCAAGGTCTACTTTTTTCAAATATCTCATCAATCTTCTTCTTTGACCAACAAGTTTAAGAAGACCTAATCTTGAAGAGTGGTCTTTTTTATTTATTTTAAGATGCTCTGTTAAGTATTTAATTCTCTCTGTAATTAACGCAACTTGAACTTCTGTAGAACCTGTATCGTTCTCACCTCTTGAATATTTAGCAATAATCTCTTGCTTTTTAGCCGTATCTAAAGCCATAATGACCTCCTGATTGGTAGTTTAATTTTTCAAAAGTTTTAACACCTATGAAATGAAGTGACATTTTAGCACCCTAGTTTTAAAGTGAGATAAATTGTTATAAACATTTCAAAACCTAAACTTAATATAAATTAGAGTAAAATAGTCCTAATTAGATTGAATATATTATATAAGGAAACAGATGTTACTTACCCGTGCTAGTGAATATGCCCTACTTGCCCTAGATATCATCCGAAATGCAGATAAGCCAAAAGGAGCTGAACAGCTTTCTATTGAACTCTCTATCCCCAAAAGCTTTTTAGCTAAAATTCTTCAAGGACTTGCTAAAGAGGGTATCTTAGAGTCTAAAAAAGGAGCTCATGGGGGCTTTGTACTTGTCAAAAAGAGTTCAGAAATCTCTATTGCATCTATTGTTATTGCAGCAGAGGGAAAGACTCCTGCTGTTTTTGACTGTAGTCAATACAGTACTACTTGCCCAAATGGAAGCATAGGAAGTTGTACAATTTCACCATTTTTAGTTACTTTTCAAACTAAAATAGATACATTTCTACAGAAACTTACTTTAGAGGATATTTTTAAATAATATGAATATTTACCATCTTTCCCACATTGACCTTGACGGCTACGGTTGTCAATACCTAGCCCACAAATGTTTTAACGAACAACACAACTATAAACTTAGCTCCTACAATGCCAACTATGGACCAGAAGTAAAAGCACGACTTGAAGAGATTATAACTGCAATTAAACGTGAAAAATTTTTAGGTAGTAATAAAAAGAATATTATTTTAATTACAGATTTAAATCTTACTACCAAAGAGGCAAGATGGCTAGAGATAGAAGCCATAGAAGTTGGGGCAAAAATTCAACTGCTTGACCACCATAGTTCAGGTGAAAAAACAGCCCAAAAATATATTTGGTATATGCTTGACACTACCCGTTCTGCTACTCTTATTACTTATGATTGGTTAAAGAAACATTATGATTTTGACAAAGAGGGTGAATATACTCAAATTGTTAAAGCCATAAATGCCATTGATATTTGGATTAATGAAGATGAACTTTTTGAGTTTGGAAAAGTAGGTTTAGGCATGATTTCAGGAGCAAGAGAGATAAACCGTACACTCTTTCCTGCTGAAGATAGAGCTTTAAAGCTCTCACTTATCCATGCAATGAAAGAGCATCTTGGAAAAGAGAATGCACATATTCTCCTTGATAATAATCTACATCAAATTAAAAAAGCCTTCTTTAAACAAAAAGAAGATAATACTAAAGATAATCTTGTAGCACTATATGTTACAAAACTACTAAGCCTAGATAAACAACGTCTTACTATTGATTATCGTGGATACAAAGGTCTTTTAGGTTACTCTTTGGGAAATACATCTATATTGGGCAATACTTTCTTAGTGGAAAACCCAGACTATGACTTCTATATGGATTTAAATTTTAGAGGAAATTTTTCATTACGTTCAAATAATAAGTTAGATGTAGCAAAAATGGCTGATGAAATTGGTAATGGTGGTGGGCATCCTAATGCTTCTGGTGGTAAAATAAAGGAGTATAAAGACTCTTTTGTATATTCTGACATTAAAAAGTTTGTACAAGATTATATTGATGAAAAAACAGCGTAAAGGATAGTAAATGGATATGATAAAATGTAATACACTTGAAGAGGCTAGAACTCAGATTGATAAAGTAGATGAAAAAATTGTAGAGATGATTGCTCTACGAAACAACTACATTAAACAGATTGCTAAGTTTAAAAATAGTATTGAAGAGGTTAAATCCGAAGAACGAATTAATGATGTTGTTTCAAGAGCGAGAAGTAAAGCCATTGACCTTGACCTCTCACCTAACCTCATTAATGATATTTTTGTTCGTCTTATTGATGAGATGGTCGAAACAGAGATTGCTGAATTTCAAAATACTAAGGTTTTTTAGGGGAAGTAAGCAAATTCCCCCGATAAAAACAAACTAACCAGCTAAAAATTTAAACTTAATTTAATAAATGTCCCCTACCCTTAAAAAGATAAATAGGCACTAAACTTAAAAAGAATTTATAACTATTCTCAACGTCAACTATCTTATCTCTGTCTCCCATAAAAACCTCTATAGTTACACCTCTATCTAATAGTTCAAGAATCTTCTCTTTTTCCCAAACATAACTAAGAAGTGACTCTAACTCTTCATAAGTTCCTTCACACAAATAACTACTTAAATCTACGGATGATGGATAGGCTACATTTTGTAAAAACTGCTTAATATAAGATTCTCTATCTGATTTAAAGTAACGTAGTTGCGTCTTAATAAAAGATTTTTTATGGTTTTGGAAAAAAGCAGGAGAGATAAGCACTAACCTATCAACCCTTTCTGGAGTGTTATAGACATACTCAAATGCTTTTTGAGCCCCATAAGAGAACCCTGCAACAGCATACTCACTATCTATAAGTTGTTCTTTAAAAAACTCCTCTTCATTACAAAGTGAAAAACCGTTAAAATACCTCATCTAAAATACCTTTGGTTTGTGTAGGGCTAATAGACTCATTCTCTAATAGGTACTCTCGTACTCTATCTACAACTCGCTCCATTTTAGATAGTAAGGAGCTTACCTCTTCTGTTGAGTTAGATAGAAGTGTCTGTGCATGTATAACTGTTGAAAAATACTCTTCACTCATAGCATACTCCTCTACAATAGTTTGAGCTAAAATCTTTGCAGATTTAATATCCTCTTTGGCATTGGTAAAGAGTTCTCCATACTTTGTCTGTGTGGCAATACGCCCTGCTAAGAGTACTTTTAACTCATTCTCTAACATTGTCTTTGATAAAATCTCATTGTGATGAGGAATAAAACTTGAAGAGATAATTCCTATCTTCTCATAGTTTACCTCCAACCATGTAGCTGTTACAGCTTTAGCAGCTTGATAAAGGGCTTGAATCTGTCGCTCTTCATCTGTAAAGCTTTGGATTTTGTGTTTTCCTAATAGTACTTTATCTTTTACAGCCCCTATATCTTCATTGGTAATGGTATGGTTTCCAAAACGTAGGGCATAGAGTGCTGCTTCATTAATGAGAGTTGAAATAGCAGCAGAGTTAAAACCAATGGTCATTTTAGCCACTTTTTTAATATCTATATTATGCTTTTTAGATTTTAAATTAAGAGAGATAATAGCTTCTCTCTCTTGACAATCAGGCAGAGGAATATGAACTCGTCTATCAAAACGTCCAGAACGTAGAAGTGCTTCATCTAACACCTCTATTTTATTGGTTGCAGCAATTACCATAACTCCTGAACTCTCCTCAAAACCATCCATCTCGGTTAAGAGTTGATTTAGTGTTGCCTCTCGCTCTTCATTGTTTTGAGAACCACGGCTCTTTCCTACTGCGTCTATCTCATCTATAAAGATAATACTTGGAGCCATCTCTTTAGCTTTAGCAAAGAGTTCACTAACCCGTTTTGCTCCCATTCCAACATATATCTGTACAAATGAGGCAGCACTTTGGTAGAAAAATGGAACATTGGCTTCTCCTGCTACAGCTTTAGCAATAAGTGTTTTACCAACACCAGGAGGTCCTACCAAAAGTACCCCTTTAGGCAGAGATATATCAAACTCTCGATATTTAGCAGGATTTCTTAAAAAGTCAATTACCTCTTCAAGCTCCTCTTTTACACCCTCTACTCCTGCCACATCTGAAAAATTTACGTTAGAGTGTTGTGCTTGAATATTAAGTTTTCCAATATTACTATCTGCCATCTCTACTTGTTGGTTGTGTATCATCTTCTCTTGGGTTTTACGACTTGCTCTCATAACATAAAAGATATAAAACATCATTGTTAGGAGTAAGAGAAAAATAATAGTATCCATTAATTCTGTGGACTCCTCATAATACTCAACTTTTCCCAATGAAAAAAGTTTTTTTGTATCTATTGCCTCTTTAGGAATTTTAAAGCTTTTATCTTTTAAATAGAAATATACATAAGGCTTCTTAACTACTATTCTCTCTACAGGAGAACTCTCTATAAGCTGTAAAGCCTTAGTTTGGTCAATAAGTTCAGGAGACTTCTCCCAACTAGAGAAGAGTAAAATAGCAAAAAGGGCTACCAATGAGATAAGAATAATCTTTGTATTTTTACTTATAGATTGCCACATTTTTGTCACCTTTAACTTCTGCATTTTCTAGAAAAATCCAATTTGAGCTTAAATCCTCTTTAGAAGTTACCTCTATTTTATTAAAATATTGGTCATACCCATGATAGACTCCATTACGACCCTGCTCTATTAAGACTTCAAGATTTTGATTATTTGCTACTCTAAAGTCATAATTTTTTGCTTTGACAATGGCTGTTAACTCTCTATGTCTCTCTTTAGCAATATTTCCTTTTATTTCAGGTTTCATAACGGCAGATGGGGTATTGTCACGTTTAGAGTAGGAGAAAGCATGAACATGAGTTAAAGGTAGAAGTTTAACACGCTCTATTGCCTCTTTCCACTCTTTATCATCTTCTCCAGGGTGACCTACAATATAGTCTGTTCCAATGGCATAACCTTTATTAGCTATCTCCGTTAAAAGTTCTAAATCACTCTTAAAATAGTTACGTCGATTCATCAGATTTAACATCTTATCGGAGGTATGTTGAAGAGCAATATGTAACTGCTTTGCCATCCAAGGCTCACTCAAAATCTCTTTAAACTCATCATCTATCTGGATTGGCTCTAAACTTCCTATACGAATACGCCGTACACCACGAATCATACTCATCTTTTTAAGTAGTTTAGCCATAGAAGTTCCCTCTTTTCTTCCATAGCTTCCTACATTGGTTCCTGTTAAAATAAACTCACCAAACCCATTACTTGCCAACTTTGAAATCTGCGTTAAAATATCCTCTTCTTTATGACTTCGTGCATCTCCACGAACAGAGGGGATAATACAATAAGAGCATCTAAAATCACACCCCTCTTGAATCTTAATAAAAGCCCTACTCTTTCCAATAAACTCTTCTACAATAGTAGAGTCAATATGTTCAAGGTCACCAATCTGATAAAAGGGTTTCTCATACTTTAAAATATCATTAATCTTCTCTTTTTCAGAGTGTCCAATAACTCCAAAAACCTTTTTGTTATCAAAGAGTGATTGCCCTTTAGAGTGAGAACCACAACCTGCTAAAATAACCTTTGCATTTGGGTTTGAACGCCCTCGTCCATTGATATAAGCTCGAACAGAAGAGTCTGCTCCATTGGTTACAGTACAAGAGTTCACCATAATTACATCTGCGTCATCTTCATTTTGGGTGAGTTCAAAATCTTTTAGTTTTGACATCATCACTTGGGTATCAAACTGATTTGTTCTACATCCAAAGGTTTTAAAATATACTTTTTTCATTCTTTTCTTCTTTTTAAATTTATATTGACTCTTCATTTTGTGGCAATGGAGGTCTTGGTGCAGGTTTATCCATATATAGTGATTGACTTGGTAGTGCTAAATGAATATCATCTTCCTCTTGTATTCTTGCTAAAATTTCCATAGATATAGTACTTCTTAGTGTTAACGTTGCATAGGAATTTGTTAAATACCAAGCTGAAATACGTACACCATAGTTATCTAAAAAGCCTAAAATACGAGGTTCAACTGCTGTATTTCGTACACTATATTTGCTTCGTAAACGGTTCAGTTGTTTTCGTGTCATATCTGTATAACCTTTTGAGTACTTACGAGTTACCTCTTTGGCAATATGTTGTGCTTTTGCTGTATTGGAATCAAACGTAATGTAGAAGTCAATACCATCCCAAACAGTTTTGAGTCCTGCATGAGAGTAGTTTGCAATCATTCCTGTAAAGATATAGTTGTTAGGAATAAAAATAATACGCCCTGTACGTCTGTTTTTATAGACTGTTGTTAAAGTAACATCTTCATGCAGTGTCATACGTAAAATAGAGATATCTACAATGTCTCCAACATACTCAACTCCATCTTTGACAAATTTCATACGGTCACCCACATGAATAGAGCCTGAAACAAAAATAACTATCCACCCTAAAATACTCATAAACCAATCTTTAAGAGCAATAGCAATACCTGCTGAAGCAAAGCTCAAAATAGTCATTAAGTTTTTAACATTTTCAATATAAGAGAAGAGTAAAATAATAAT
>JALUKJ010000074.1 GCA_027056615.1 Campylobacteraceae bacterium
GGAGCACAAGATACAAGTGTATCAAATGACAAAACTATACTAGTGAACAAAACTGCAGTTGGCATAAAATTTGTTGAAGAAAACCTAGATGATAAAACTTTGGCAAAAGCAGTTATGCAAGATGTAAATGATAGCGAAGATAGTGTAAATATGGCAGAAAGAGATATACAAAGTGCTACCTACAAGGTAGTCTCCAAGTTTGATGGCATAGGCAATATCAGAACAATAGCACAAAAAGGCGATACTCTTTTTGTAGGTAGCTATGAGGGAGTATTATATATCATAAATGTAGCAGACAAACAAAACCCAACCATGGTAGCTCAGCTAGATACAAGCGATGTTGTAGAAGATATAGCCATAGATACCACAGATGCAAATCTTGCAAACAAACTATTTATAGCAAATAACCAAAAAGGTTTAACAGTAGTAGATATTTCAGATCTCACCGCCCCTAAAATCATCACTTCCATACAGGCAGGATATGGCAGGGCAGTAAGAGTAAAAAATTCACAAGTTTATCTTGCCGCAGGGTACGCAGGCATAGTTATCTTTGATGCAAATACTTACGAAAAACTATCTACCATACCAGTAGCAGGAGATTTTACCGATAGCATATCTATCCCACAAGACAATTATGCTCTCACTTCAGATGATTATAGCAAGGATATCACTATTTCATACATTTTAGAGAAAAAACAAGCAGGCACCATAGAGAAAAAAATGAGTCTTCTTAACAACAAAAGAGACATGAAGATAGTCTCATCACACCTATATGTAGCAGATGCAACTGCTGGGCTTTTGATATATGATGTCTCAGATATATTAAATGCCAAACTACTCTCAGATACACCTCCATCGCATGATCTTTCCCTAGCTGTAGAAGTCTCTAGCGATGAGACAAAAGCTTTCGTAGCCGCAAACACTTCAGGTGTTGACATATATGATATAACCGACAAATCAAATCCAAAGATAGTAGCAACAGTAGATACTCCAGAATCTGCACAGATGACACAACTCTCTTCTGATGAAGATTATCTCTATGTTGCAGACGGCAAACAAGGACTTAAAATCATCAAGCTTTCACCAACGACTACCACAACAACCACCACAATATCGGAATTTATGGATATAACAAAGTGGGACATATATGGAACAGCAGATATAACAGATTCGCTTTTTACTATAGGCGATGATATCGGAAAAGACACAAACGATGTAGATAAAGATGGCAATTTATACAACAAATACGCAGATGGTTCCACTCAGTATGATTATGATGTAGCTGTATCAAAACCAACTTTCACACCGCCAGTTACTATCAGTTTTTCAGGAACTTTATCTACTACAAATTTTGGATACAATGAGATAGGCTTTGCCTATAAAAATGAAAATTTTCCAGCCACAGCAGGAGGCGGTGCACCTATCACAACCCAATTGGCAACATTTGGATTTCGCTGGGAAGATGGAGACACGCTACACACCTATGTTGATAAAGAGGGCTATGACAATGCCGTCATAGATGCCAGTAATATACAAGCCTCAAATGCTAAACTCTCAGGTGACTATAAGATAGTCTGGGATGGTACAACAGTTGGTTTTTACTACAATGGTTCAGCAGTAGCAACTCTTCCTCTTGTATATAAAAGTGGAGAAAAAGTAGTAGCATATATCAAAACTTATGAGCATAGTTTTCAGCTTTCAAGCATAGATATAAACTCAACAGCATCAACTACGACATCAACCACCACTACAACACAGCCAGACGGCACAACAACGATAGGTGCAACGACTTGGGTAGATGCTGAGCCAGATGGTGTATTTGACTACAATACTTCAAAAAAATACTGTGAAGATTTAGGCTATAGATTGCCTACAGGAGATGAGCTGGTTGCTGTGTGGAACTACTATGGACAGACTCCATCACCAACAGGGTTCAAGAAAGATACTTTTTATTGGGCAGAAGGTGGCGGTTCGTGTGCTATGGATTATGACTGTTCTAGCGTAGAATCTATGCCGCTAAACGGAAACGGACACCCAAAATGCGTAGTTAAATAACTGACCTTACGCACTTTTTTCTCGAAAAGTCCTACTTTTTGTAGCTTTAGGGGGTTGTAGGGACTTAAAGTCCCTGCCACTATAGCGAGCTTTGCTCACTATAGTGCGTAAGGTCACTTAAATAACGCCTTTTAAATCCTCAACCATTTGCAAGGTTCGCTTTTTGCGAGCCTTGTTTATGAGGTGAAACTTGGTATTGAAGTACATCTTTTTATCGTACATATATACATAAGGTTCACCCACAAATTTCCACCCTCTATTTCTGACGATTTTAGCGATATGCTCATAAAACCATCTCTCTTTTTTATCTGTAAGATAGCTCCTATCTCTCATCAAAGTGCTCGGCATAAAGATAACTCTGACATCTCTTCTCTTGCACCACTCCACAAACTCTTCAAGATAGTCCCACCCCAAAGCATTTTTATCAAATCTAGCCCCATATCTTTCAGGCTTCATACTATCTAGCTCTTTTTGCATATTTTTATCTCGAAAGCCCACCTCGGTCTTTGTCTGGTCGCCATTTTCATCTATGTTTTTGGCTCCATACACTCCCACCATCATAGGTTTTTTTCTTTGATGAAAGTATCCATCCCAAACTCTCTTTAAACTAACATGCCATAAGATATAAAACTGCTCCTTAAAAGTCAGTTTCCAAAAAAGCTCAGGCACTCTCCCTAACACAAAGTCTATCATCTGAAGTCCACTATCTCCATCATAAGAGTACATAGGGTACTCCAGAGGCATCAAAACCACATCACCCCTATTGATGACTTTTTTACTCATGTAGAGTATCACAGGAAGCCCAACCCCAGCATTTACTCCAAAATTCACAACTCCTATACCCTCTTTTTTTGCCAAAATCTTACTATCCACACCAAAAAGCACATTGCTCCCAGCACTCACTACTATCTTTTTATCTTTTATATTTTTTGCTATATCTATCTTTTTACTATAGTCATCCCATACCCATTGTGACATCGCAGTACTATTTCCCATCTCACCCAACACAAATAGCCCCCAACTCAAAAGCAAAAGAGACAAAAAGCAAACAAAACTAAGAAAAAATCTCAAATTACATCCTAAAAATTAAAATAAACAAAACTAACAGAGGGATTTGTAGCCATCATTTTCAAAGATACAAAAAGCAAAATAGCTGCTACCCCCGCATGCCAAACACCCAAGTTTTGCTCCTTCTTTTCGTATCCTACAAATTCCAAAGAGTTTGGCAATCCAAAAACCACAAGAAAACCACAAGCTATCAAAAACTCCCTATCCATACGAAAATGTTCAAAATGAAAACTACTAAAATCAAAAAGAGCCTCATAATAGCTCAAAGCATCACCAAATCCGTTTGAACGAAACAACACCCACAGAAGCGTAACCACAAAAAAAGTGATTAAAATACTCACATATCGAGGCATCCTCACCCCCTTTACATGTACAGCTGTCAAGCAAAGACCATGAGCAAACCCCCAAAGCAAAAAGTTCCATCCAGCCCCATGCCAAATCCCCCCTAAGCTCATAGTGATCAAAAGATTTGCCACATATCTGTTGTGATTGACCCTATTTCCTCCTAGAGGTATATAGATATAATCTTTTAAAAACCTAGAGAGTGTTATATGCCATCTTCTCCAAAACTCTACGATATTTCTACTTTTATATGGTGAGTCAAAGTTTACAGGAAGCCTTAACCCAAACAGTAACCCAAGCCCTATAGCCATATCTGCATATCCACTAAAATCAAAATATATCTGAAAGCTATACCCAAACACTCCCATCCAAGCCCCATAGCTTCCCAAAGGCAAACCAGAAAAAGCACTATTTGCCAAAGTAGCAAAACTATCTGCTAAGACCACTTTCTTAAAAAGTCCTATACTAAAAAACAAAACTCCCTTGGTAAAGTATATCTTATCAAAGCTCAACCATCTAGCACTCTTTATCTGAGGTACAAGCTCACTGTAGTGCACGATAGGGCCAGCTATGAGTTGCGGAAAAAATGTAACAAAAAAGAGATACTCCCTAAAACCATCTAGCTTTATCTTGCCTCTATATACATCAACCAAAAACCCTATTTGCTGAAAAGTAAAAAAACTGATAGCCAAAGGCAATACAGCCTGCTTGAGACTCAGATGCAAGAAAAAACTATACTTAAAATACCCAAGAAGTGCTATATCCATACCAATAGCCACTATCAAAATAGCTCTCTTGTGTCTCTCAAATAATCGCATACTATAAGCAAATCCATAGTTAAAAACAACAGAGCCTACTAGCAACCCAAGCTGCCATATACTCCACTCTCCATAAAAGACAAAAGAGGCAAATACCAATACCCACACCAGAATATTTGAGCTAACGCCACTTCGTCTAAGCATCCAAAACAGAGTAAAAACAGGCAATAAAAAGTAAAAAATAAATACATAAGAATTAAATAACATATAAAATGTTATCATAAAAAATATAAAAAAGGACGAAAGATGACTATAGATACTCTAGCTCAAGGCTTAGTTTATGGCACAAAATGGAGCTCAAACTATATAACATACTCTTTTAGAGACATAGCTCCATCTTATGAGTATGCAAATGATGCAGCCAACTCATCAACACCGCCATATTCACTTCGTATTGCAGCACAAGATATATTTGACTATATAGAGAGATTTACAAACCTACACTTTACATACACAAGCGGCATAGGAGATATATACATCAGTAGCAAAAAGATGGACAACCCCACCATGCTAGGTTACACCTACACCCCACTTTCCACCTCCAACACGCTTACAAAAGACCAAGGAGGAGATGTGTATATAAGCGATCTTTTCCGAGATATTGATTTTACCAAAGGTGCTATGGGCTGGAGTACTTTAGTTCATGAGATAGGACATGCACTAGGACTGCAGCATCCATTTTCAAACCCAACATATACAGGCATTGACATAAGCGATACAGTTATGTCATACAATCCCTACCAAGGATATGACAATTTTAACAACCACTCGTTTGATTTTTCTAACTTCACCACCTATGACCCAGCAGATATCAAAGCTCTACAGTCGCTATACGGCAAACATCAAAACACAACAGATGATACCTATATACTAAAAGATATGCTATTTTCGCAAACGACAAGTAGCCACACAGGAGAGATACAAG
>JALUKJ010000075.1 GCA_027056615.1 Campylobacteraceae bacterium
AAAAAAATAGTCTGTATTTTTAGTTAATAATCAAATGTTGTTTTATATTTAAATCTAGTGATTTTTGGGTGCTTAAAAGGATTTCCATTGGCTTATTTCATCTAATTTAGGAAAACCATCAAGAATTTCTTGAGGTTGAAACTTTGGTTTATAAGCAAAAGCTTTACATCCATCTACCCAATATCCAAGGTAAATCCAAGGTAAATCTAAAACTTTTGCTAACTCAACTTGATAGAGTAAGGAGTAAGTTCCCAAAGATAAAGATGGATAATCTGGGTCATAATAAAAATAGATAGAGGAGATACCATCATCTAAAATATCTATTAAATCTACGCCTATTAATTTTCCATCTTTAACATAGAGAACCTCTTTACCAAAATCGTGAGCTCCCTCTACAAAATTTTCTCGATACTCTCTAGGAGATATATTTCGATGAGACCAATCATCTTTTTGATGTTTAAAAGCATGATACTTATTATAAAGTTCAATATGTGCCTGAGTGATTGTTGGCTTTTGAATAATAATCTCAGTTTCACTATTACGTTTAATAGATTTTTTTTGAGATTTTCGTAACTTAAAATCTTTTACATTAATACGCACCGATTTACACTCATTACACCCATTACATATAGGATGAAAATAGTAACAACCAAAACGTCGCCAACCACGATTGATTAGTGCTGTATTGTAGACTTGTGTGGCATGTTCAATATATTTATAACTCATACGAACACTTTTACCTTCAATATAAGCACATGGATAATCTAACATTGAAAAATCTGTTGAGTTTGGTACCTCGTCAGTAAATCTTTTATCATTCATAAACGTGATTTTATCTAAAAAATTTCAAATTATAGTAAAATTCCATCTATTTTTATTTTAAAAGGAGTCTCTTTGTTTCTATATCAACCATCAAGTGGCTATGCTTACAATAGTGACTCTATCTTTTTATATGATTTTATTACTCAATTTAAACCCAAAGGTAGAGTTCTTGATGTTGGCTGTGGTGTAGGTATTATCTCTTTGCTTTTAACAAGAGATTTTTCTATTGAAACTGATATTATTGATAAACAAGAGATAATGTTAAAATATGCTAAACATAATTTTATTCTTAACAATTTAGAAGTTAATGCTCATTTAGGTAGCTTTCAAGAGTTTCAAGAAGATATAAAATATGACTTTATTATCTCCAATCCTCCATTTTATGATAGCAATGTTATTCAATCCAAAAATAAACACTTAAATATTGCTAGGTATGCTCACCATCTACCTATTGATAAGCTTATTCAAAAAGTAAAAAAGCTTTTAAAACCTAGAGGATATTTTATCTTCTGTTATGATGCAAAACAGATTGATAAGCTACTTTATATATTAAAAAAGGAAAAAATTAATCCTGAACAGATACGTTTTGTTCACTCTAAAATAGATAGAGAAGCAAAGCTTGTAATGATTTCTGCTCGGTTAAATTCTAAATCTTTAACAAAAATTTTGCCTCCCTTTATTGTATTTAATGAAAAAAGTGTCTATAATAGAGAAGCAAAAAAAGCTTTTGAGAAAGCAGGAACACAAAGTATTAAGGGAGATTATTAGTATATGGATAATAGTATTATCTCACAAGAAGGCTATGATTACCAATTTAGCCCATCTGCATGTGAAACTTGTGGAGGTGCATGTTGCACAGGAGAGAGTGGTTATATTTGGGCAAAATACCCAGAGATAGAAAAAATGGCAGATTTTTTAAATCTAACCATAGAAGAGTTTGCTACAATGTATCTTAAGAGAGTAAAGCATCGTTACTCTTTAATAGAAAAGAAGTTAGACGATGATAACTTTGCCTGTATCTTTTTTAATAACGAATTAAAGCAGTGTAGTATATACTCTGTTCGACCGAGGCAATGTCGTACTTTTCCTTTTTGGGAAACGTTCAAAAATAATAAAGAAGAGGTAAGAAACGAGTGTCCAGGAATAATATAATAAATAAAATCATAATTGGGTTAATAGGATTTACAGTTCTATGTATTATTAGTTGTAGTAGCACCTATCGTATACCAGATGGTAGCAAAGTGGTTATTAGTAAAGAGCAACTTCACATATACAATCCTAAAAACTTCTCAAAAAAGAGAAAGAGTCAATCAATACCAAATGAAGATGAATTGATTATAAAAGCAATTTGGTTAGAAGAACAACACAACTATAAAGAGAGCAATAAAATTTACTCGGAACTTTATGATAAAACACATAAAGAGGAGTATCTATTTAAAGAGCTTACCACTGCTAATTATGCTGGGATTATTTCAAAAAATATACCTCAATTAAAAAGATATATTAGTAAACATCCAAATAATTTAAAAGCTAAACGTCTTTTACTATATTTTAATCTTAAAGATAAAAATTTTAATAAAGCTAAAGCCATTGGAAAGAAGTTAATTGAGCAATCAAATCAAGCCATTGATTATGAACTTACAGCTAATCCTTATATTTTTACAGCTGACTATCCAAAAGCCGTTTCATTACTTGAAAAAGCTTATCAACGAACTAAAAATGAAGATATTTTATTAAAAATAGTTGCCATTGAGATTAACTACCTACATCAGGCAGATAAAGCCATAGAAAGATTAGAAAAACATAGAAAATATGAGGGGTGTAGTGAAAAAATTTGTCTTCAACTCATTAGCATATACTTACAACAAAATCGTATTGATAAACTTATTCCTATATATAAATCACTAGCTATAGCTACTAAAAAAGAGGTTTATATTGAAAAACTTATTGAGAGTTATCTCTATAATAAAGATATAAAAGGTGCCATAGATTTCTTAGAAAAAGATTATCATAATGATACCCTACTCTACTCTCTTTATATGGAGAACAAAGCATTCAATAAAGCTCATTTATTAGCACAAAAACTTCTAAAAACTACCAATGACCCAAAATGGCAGGCTGAGTCTGCTGTATCACTCTATGAATCATTAATGAAAAGAGATGATAAAACAGAAATAAATAGAGTTATTCAAGAGTTTGAAAAAGCACTCGACTCTGGCGTTCGTAATCCTGTCTATCTTAACTACTATGGCTACACCCTAATAGATGAAGATATTAACGTTAAAAAAGGGATAAAAATTATTAAACAGGCATTAGTACAAGAGCCTGAAAACACCTATTTTCTTGACTCTTTGGCATGGGGTGAATATAAACTTGGTGAGTGTTCAAAAGCCTATAAGACTATGAAAAAAGTGGTTGAAGTTGAAGGTCTTAAAGAAAAAGAGATTATTGAGCATTGGAATGCAATAAATAGTCAATGTAAAACAGATAACTAAAAAAGGTAAAAAAGTGGCAAAAATATTAGATGAGATTATCAAAAAAACAAAAGCAGATTTAGAAAAGAGAAAAGTAGAGTATCCATTAGAGTGGCTTGGTCGTTCTTTATCTCTTAACCCATTTCCTCCAAGAGATGTATTTTCTGTTCTTAAATCAACGCAAGATAATCCTTACCGAATTATTGCAGAGATTAAAAAAGCAAGTCCGAGTAGAGGAGTCATTAGAGAAGATTTTAATCCAATGGAAATTGGTCAAGCTTATGAAAAAGGGGGAGCTGATTCTCTCTCTATATTAACAGAGCCTCATTTTTTTCAAGGAGACAAAGAGTATTTAGGTATGGTTAGACGTTACACATCTATACCACTACTTCGTAAAGACTTTATTGTAGACAAATACCAAATTGTTGAAGCCTTAGCTTATGGTGCTGACTACCTTTTACTAATAGCTACTGCATTAAGTCGGAAAGAGTTAAAAGAGCTAATTAACTATACAAGACACTTAGGTATGGAGGCATTAGTTGAGATACACAATAAGATGGATTTAACTAAGGCTATTTTTGCAGGAGCAGATATTATTGGTATTAATCACCGTAATCTTGAGACTTTTGAGATGGATATGACTTTAAGTGAGCGACTTATTCCTCTTATTCCTAAGAATAAAATTATTGTAGCAGAGAGTGGTATTAACAATCACGAAACAGTAAAAAAACTATCAAAAATAGGAGCAGACGCTTTCTTGGTAGGAGAACACTTTATGCGTCAAGATGATATTACTAAAGCTATAAAAGAAGTAAAATACGGAATAGCTTAGAATCATGGTTAATATTGTCATTATAGGTTGCTCTAGTGGTATTGGGCTAGAGACAGCCAAATATCTAAAAAAACAAGGCTATAAAGTCTATCCAACGGTTAAAAATGAAGCCCATATCCCTACTCTTCAAAAGATGGGCTTTGAAAATGTTATGAAATTAGATGTAAGAAACTCTTTTGAGATTGCAGATGTGATTGCTTCTGTTTTAGTCAAAGATGGAAAAATAGATGTTTGGTTTAACAATGCAGGGTTTGGACAACCAGGAGCAATAGAAGATATTGAGACACACATCTTAAGAGAACAGTTTGAGACAAACGTTTTTGGATTACATGAGTGTACACGACAAATTATACCCATTATGAGAAAACAAGGACATGGAAGGATTATTCAACACTCTTCAGTTTTAGGTTTAGTCTCTCTCTTTGGACGTGGTGCTTACAACGCTAGTAAATATGCTATAGAGGGCTTAACTGACACATTAAGGCTAGAACTTAAAGATACCAATATTTACCCTATAATACTCAATACAGGACCTATTACTAGTTCTTTTAGAAAAACTGCCATGAGAAAGCTCAAAGAGAATGTAGATATTGAGGATTCTGTATTTAAAGAGAAATACATACAAAACTTAGCTAAAAAGAAGAGTGAAGTACCTTTTAATGAAGAGCCAATAGCTGTTGCAAAGGTAGTTGAGAAGATTATCTTAACCTCAAAACCAAAACCTCGTTACTATATTACAAAAGCCACCTATCTTTTGGGGTATCTAAAACGAATTTTGAGTACTTTGGCTCTTGATAGGATTTTAAGTAGGATTGGCTAGTAAAATAGTAAGTTTTGGTTAAGATACAAAATATTTTTTTACTTGTTTTGGAAGATAAAATTTCCCAAGACTTAACACTAATGTTAAGAAATAGCAATTTATCATTAATATTTTGCTTTTTATTTACACTTTTTCATAAAATTGATTATAATTCCAAACTCTAATATTTATAAGGATTAATAAACAATGGCAAAACGAAATCGAAATCGAAAAAAAAAGAATCAAAAAAAAATACTTGAAGAAGAGCAAAAA
>JALUKJ010000076.1 GCA_027056615.1 Campylobacteraceae bacterium
ACGGAATACCATATCCACAATTTTACGAGGTTTCCCATATGCTTAGATAGATTTTTTTGAATTAACTTAGTTAGTCCTGCAAAAATCTATCGTTGCCTATGAAAAACCTCGTAAAATTGTGGATATGGTATTCCGTCGAACTCAGGTTAAAAGGTAAATTATAATAAATGAACAAACAAAATAACATAAAAACAACCATTCAAAGCCTACCAAGCCAAGCAGGTGTATACCAATATTTTGACAAAGAGGATAGACTACTCTATGTAGGAAAAGCTAAAAATCTTAAAAATCGTGTTAAGTCCTATTGGCGTTTTACACCCAAACTACACCCTAATCCTAAGCAGGGGTTACGAATCTTAAGAATGCTCGAACAGGCTGTTAAACTTGACTATATAGTCGTAGATAGTGAAGCTGATGCACTTATATTGGAAAATTCACTTATAAAACAGCTTAATCCTAAATATAATATATTGCTTAGAGATGATAAAACATACCCATATATCTACATTGATGAGTCACAAGATTTCTCTCGTTTTGAATTAACACGCAAAGTCATAAAAGGAAAAAAAATCACCTACTATGGACCTTTTCCCAATGGTGGAAAAGTACTATTAGATACTATTTATGAACTCTTTCCTTTGGTGCAAAAAAAATCTTGTCTTAGAGAGGGAAAAGCTTGTCTTTTTTACCAAATTAACAAATGTCTTGCACCTTGTGAAGGAAAAGTAAGCAAAGAGGAGTACCAAAAGATTATCTCACAAGTAAAGAGTGCTATTGTTAAAAGGAGTATACTTATAGAGCAACTAACCCAAAAGATGATGGATTTTGCCATGAGTGAACGCTATGAAGAGGCAGGTACTATTCGTGATAATATTAAAATCATTGAATCCTTAAGTATTAGTTCAAATATAGATTTAGCTAAAGATGAAGATTTGGATATTTTTGCTATTGTTAATGGTGAGACAAAAGGGGTTATAGTTAAGCTCTTTATGCGAAGTGGAAAGGTTATTTCATCTTCTGTTTCTATCTTTAGACATAGTAAACTATATGATGAAAATGAAGCTTATAAACAAGCTTTACTAGAGTTCTATAATGTAGATACTCCTCAAATATCTAAACATATTTTAGTTGCTCATACTTTTGAAGACCAAAAACAGATAGCTACCCTACTCTCAAAACGTTTTAATAAAAAGATTGAGATTTTACAGCCAAAACGAGGCTCAAAAGCTAAACTTACAGCACTTGCCATAGAGAATGCACAAGAGGTCTTAAAACATGACAAAGCAAAAGAGGAGATAGAGCCAAAAATTGCTGAACTTTTTGAATTAAGCCAAACTCCTTATAGAGTAGAGAGCTTTGATAACTCACACATGATGGGGGTAGCAACTGTTGGAGCTATGGTAGTTTGGAATGAAGGAAGATGGTCTAAAAAAGATTATAGACGTTATGCACTTGAAGCTAAAGATGAGTATGGACAGATGAGAGAGATGTTAACAAGGCGTATTGAGAGTTTTGAAAAAAATCCTCCTCCAGACTTATGGATTTTAGATGGTGGAGAGACACTAAGAAGATTAGCTATTTCACTTTTAGAAGAGGCTAAAGCTAACTTAGATATTATCGCTATTGCTAAAGAGAAACTTAACGCAAAAGCTCATCGTGCAAAAGGGTCAGCTAAAGATATTATCTATACTAAAGAGTCTGTTTTTAAACTCTCTACTAATGACAAAAGACTACAATGGGTACAGAGACAACGAGATGAAGCACACCATTTTGCCATTACTTATCACCAAAACAGAAAACGTAAAGAGGACACACAAAACTCTCTACTTCAGAAAAAAGGTATAGGTCAGGCTACTATTAAGAAACTTTTAAACTATTTCGGAACATTTGAAGCGATACAAAATGCCTCTTATGACGAAATTTCAGTCGCATCTTCTGAAAAAATTGCTAAAATTTTAATAACAGATAGTGTTAAATAGTAATAATTAACTATGTAACAGAACATGAGATATTATTTATTGTAATTTATAGCTTACGATATGATTTTACAATAAAAAAACAAGTTTACTTTAACTTTGCTCTTAGTTCTTTTATATTAAAGTTGTTTATTAGTTAAGAACTATAACAAACAAAGGAGTTATGTGCATCATCCTGTTCCATTAGATGTTGAGTATACATTTTCAAAAAATCTAATCTATGAAATTGATTTACAAGGCATTATTACTGATGCTAATCAGAATTTTTGTGAAGTAGTAGGTTACCGAAAAAGTGAACTCATAGGTAAACATCATTCAATTTTTAAACATCCCGATGTTCCAGATGATATATATGAGGAGTTATGGTCAACTAAAAAACGCTTGAAACAGTGGTTCTCTGTCTTAAAAAATATGCGACGAGACGGTATGTATTTTTGGTCAGATATTCACTGTACAGTAAAGTATGATAAGAATTCAAAGATTTCTGGTTTTATGATTATACATAGACCAACTTCTAAACTAAATATAGAAGAAGAGACTGAGCGTTATGCTCGGTATAATATAATATAGAGAGGCAAAAATGTATTACGGATATAATGATGACAAGGAATTAATATTAGCAGATAAAGAGTTTATCGAACTTTTAGGTTTTCTATCATTTGAAGAACTTAAAACATCTAACATTATGAGTAATTTAACATTTGAAGATAAACAAATAGTTATAAAACAAGAAAAACAACTTATTAATGCTAATTTTATTGAACATAAAATGTATGAAATTAAAGGAGTAGTTAACCTAATAGAACTTAAAGATATTAGAATAAAAGAGATAAAAGATGGAATAATAAAACCACAAACAACTCTACAAACAAATTATAAACCAATATATTTAGATGTTAATAAAATTTCAAAAGAGATTGGTCTGTCTGTAGAAGATTATAAACTCTATCTTGATAGCTTTATTGACCAATCAATTATTGATGAGAAACGTCTTTTAGAAGGAAATGACAAGGTAGTTAAGAATCTTGCAAATCTTGCATTGACACTTAAAATTCCTCATATAAATATTATACTTCTAAAAATTCAGAAACTTCCTCATCGTGAACGGGTACACCTAATTGATGAATACTATACAAAACTTGCTCTTTTGACCCTAGAGAGACCAGAAAATTATAAAGAAGAGATAGTTGACGATATTTTTGAACCAGATAACAATGAAACAGAAAGAAAAGAAGAGGTTCTTAGCTCACGTTTTTCTGAACTATTACAAAATGTAGAGAGTGAGAAAAAAAATGAAAAGGTTAAAGAGGAGGAGTTTAAACTAGATGAACTACCAGATGAAATATTTCTTGAAAAAAAAAAAAATAAAAAAGAGATTAAATCAAATAGTGAAGTAAAAGAGATTTCTCTTGACAATATTAAACCATTACCTATCTCCTACAATCCTCAAACAGCTGCTGATGAGCTAAACTTACCTGTAGTACTAATTGAAGAGTTTGTAGATGACTTTATTGAACAAGCACACCATGACAAAGACCATCTACTTGCCTCATACTACCAAAAAGATATGGACAATATTCATGAACTTGGACACAAACTAAAAGGAGCTGCTAGTAACTTACGCATTAATGAACTTTCAGATATTTTAGAAGAGATACAATTCTGTACAGAGCATGAAAAGCTTGAAGGACTATTAAAAGAGTATTGGGGTCATTTCCTCTCTCTTGAAGACTATATGCAACAACTCAAAAGAGCATAAAAGGATAAAATTTGCAACTGAACAATAAACTTAAATTAGTTAGTATTTTACCACTTTTACTACTTCTTGTAGTTGCACTTTATGGTATTGCAACTATATTCAATCAAGTACCATTTGAGATTAATCCTACGGTTATTCTTTATCTATCAAGTGGAACTATTATTTTAGTTTTTATACTTACTATTGTGGGGTTTCTAGCAGGTAAAGAGCTTCAAAACAACACTAAAAACCTTGAAGATATTCTTACTAATTCAATTATTGAAGCCGAAGACTTATATGATGAATTAGGTATGAGTCTATATAAAGATATTGATTTAAAAACTAAAAAAGGTATGGACAATGCCTATATGCTCATAGAGACATTAATTGAAAATGCCAAAGCCGATAAGATACAAGCTTTAGAGGCCAATGCATCAAAGTCTCTCTTCTTAGCCAATATGTCTCATGAGATTCGTACTCCTCTTAATGGTATTGTAGGATTTACCGAACTCCTAAAAAGTACAGGTCTTAATGAAGAACAAAAAGAGTTTGTTAACATAGTAGAGAAGAGTTCAGAGAATCTACTTAGTATTATTAACAATATTCTTGACCTCTCAAAAATTGAGAGTAATAAAACTGAACTTGACATGATTATATTTGACCCAATTGTTGAGTTTGAAAATGCTGTAGAAACTTATGGTATGAGAGCATCAGAGAAAAATATTGAACTTAACTTTTTTCTTGACCCAGCTATTGATAAAAAACTACTTGGAGATACTGTTAAAATTAAAGAGGTTCTTATTAACATTCTAAGTAATGCTATTAAATTTACCGACTTTGGAGGAAAGATTAACGTAGAGATTAGAAAAGTCTCAACTATTGACAACCACACAGAAATCTCCTTCTCTATTAAAGATAATGGTGTAGGAATGACTAAAGAGCAACAACTCAATGTATTTTCAGCATTTACACAAGCAGATGTTTCGATTACTCGTAAATATGGTGGAACAGGTTTAGGACTTACAATCTCAACTAAATTTTTAGATTTAATGGGTTCTGAACTTAAGCTTGAGAGTGAAAAAGAGAAGGGAACGCGTTTTTACTTCAATATTGTTTTTGAAGAAGTACTTGAGAGTACAGAACTTGCACTATCATACAATTTTAAAGATTTAACTATCTCTAAATACCAATATGATATTCCTATACAACAAGACATCTATTTAACTGAGTATCTTAAACACTATAATATAACGGCAAAGACATTTAAAACTCCAGCTGACTTAAAAAAGTTAAATGAAGATAAAACTATTAATAGTATTTGGATAGATGTAGATAACAGCGATGAAGAACTTCTAAAAAGTATATATAAAATCAACTCAAACAAGGTTATATTACTTGCAAGTTTTTCAAATAGAACACACTTTGAAGAGTTAAGTGTTAATGTTGCTAAAATTTTATATAAACCTATTACTCCAACAAAGGT
>JALUKJ010000077.1 GCA_027056615.1 Campylobacteraceae bacterium
ATGAAAGAGAACAAAAATCCTAAAAAAATCGACATTGTATTTGTAACATCGGACAAAGGTCTTTGTGGTGGATTTAACCATCAAACCATTAAACAAGCGAACAAAATCATGCAAGAGTATGTTGATGCAGGTGTTGAAGTTCGTTTGAATGGTGTGGGTAAAAAAGGTATTGCCTTTTTCAAATATAACCAAGTTGAAATGTTAAATCAGATTGATGACTTAAGTTCAAAACCTGATTATACACGTTCAACAGAGTTGATTGACTCATTGGTAAAAGATTATGTTGCAGGTGAAACTGATAAGATTATTCTTATCCATAATGGATATGTGAATATGATATTACAAAAAGTTTACACCCAACAACTACTTCCTGTAGATGTTTCTGCTTTAGAGATTACTAATAGCGTAGCTCTTTCAGAGATGGAAGTTGAACCAGATGATGATGATACACTTTTAGATGCATTGGTACAGAAGTATGTTGAGTATACGATGTACTATTCACTGTTAGACTCACTCGCAGCAGAGCATTCAGCTCGTATGCAAGCTATGGATGCAGCGACAAATAATGCAGGTGATATGGTTAAGAAGCTGAGTGTTAAATACAACAAAGCACGACAAGAAGCGATTACGACTGAACTCATTGAGATTATCAGTGGTATGGAATCGTTGAAATAATAATAGGAGAATAGATTTATGACAGGTAAAGTAGTACAAGTACTAGGTCCCGTTGTTGACGTTGATTTTACGGATTATCTTCCAGCAATCAACGAAGCATTGGAGACAACAATCGGTGAACAGAGATTGGTTTTAGAAGTTGCAGCACAGTTAGGTGATAACCGTGTAAGAACCATTGCAATGGACATGAGTGAAGGTCTCGTAAGAGGTCAAGAGGTTAAAGCAACAGGTGACTCAATTAAAGTTCCAGTTGGTGAAGAGGTTCTTGGAAGAATTTTTAACGTTATTGGTGATACTGTTGATGATGCAGGTGAGTTTTCTTGTAAAGAGTACCGTTCAATTCATAGAGACCCACCACCATTTGAAGAGCAAAGTACAGCAACTGAAGTATTTGAAACAGGTATTAAAGTTGTTGACCTTCTTGCTCCATACAACAAAGGTGGTAAAGTAGGACTATTCGGTGGTGCTGGTGTTGGTAAAACCGTTATTATTATGGAACTTATTAACAACGTTGCTATGAAACATAGTGGTTACTCTGTATTTGCAGGTGTTGGTGAGAGAACTCGTGAGGGTAATGACCTTTACTTTGAAATGGAAGAGTCGAACGTCTTGGACAAAGTTGCACTGTGCTATGGTCAAATGAGTGAACCTCCAGGAGCAAGAAACCGTATTGCACTTACTGGTCTTACAATGGCTGAGTACTTCAGAGACGAAATGGGTCTTGACGTTCTTATGTTTATTGATAACATCTTTAGATTTGCACAATCAGGTTCTGAAATGTCAGCTCTTCTTGGTCGTATTCCATCAGCTGTTGGTTACCAACCAACTCTTGCGTCTGAAATGGGTAAACTCCAAGAGAGAATTACATCTACAACTAAAGGTTCAATTACTTCTGTACAAGCAGTATACGTTCCTGCAGATGACTTGACTGACCCAGCTCCAGCGTCTGTATTTGCTCACTTAGATGCAACAACAGTACTTAACCGTTCTATTGCTGAAAAAGGGATTTATCCTGCTGTTGACCCACTAGATTCAACATCAAGAATGCTTGACCCACAAATTCTTGGAGAAGAGCATTACAGTATTGCACGTGGTGTTCAGTCAATTCTTCAAAAGTACAAAGACCTTCAAGATATTATTGCAATTCTTGGTATGGATGAGCTTTCAGAAGAGGATAAAAACACTGTTGAAAGAGCAAGAAAGATAGAAAAATATCTATCTCAACCATTCCACGTTGCTGAAGTATTTACTGGTAGCCCTGGTGTATACGTTGAACTTGCAGATACACTTGCAGGATTCAAAGGTCTTATCGAAGGTAAATACGACGATATGAACGAAGCAGCATTCTACATGGTAGGTAACATGGACGAAGCTATTGCGAAGAATGAGAAAATTCAAGCAAAAAATAAATAAGTAGAAGGAGTTTAATTATGGAACTCATGAAACTTGAAATTGTGACACCAAACGGTGTCATTTTCGATGATGAAGTAAAACAAGTTACTCTACCTGGTAGCGAAGGTGAGTTTGGTGTTTTAGCTGGACATGCTGCGGTTGTTTCTCTTTTAGATACAGGTGTAATTAGCATTGAGCTTAAAGATAACAAAGTTGTCTCTGTTGCTGTAAATGGTGGTTATGTTAAAGTTGATGAAGAGGAGACTCTGTGTATGGTTGACGGTGCTGTAGCACTTTCAGGAGACGATACAAACCTTTCTAAAGCCATTGGTGAAGCAAAAGAGCTTTTAGAGAAGGCTCAATCTTCTAGCACTACTATTGCTGCTGCAATTTCTCATGTAGAGAGTATTAAATAATATTCTCTCTTAAGTGGGTTTTCCCATTATTGGTGCGATGGCAATCGCACCCTACACGAACTTTTCTAAACTTTCCAGCACCTTTTCAAGCCCATACAGAGGTCAAATATGATAATATTTAGTTTATTAACTAAAAGGGAATATACTTATGGGACTTTTTGATAGCCTTTTTACCTATTTGGACAAAAGCTCTGCGATTACTATTTTTGTCTTAGGATTACTTTCTGTTTATCTATTTTTAGTACTTTGGATTTTTATTTATCGTTATTTCTCTTTAAAAAGTCGTATGATAAGAGAAGAGATTTCTCTAAAAAAACTATATACGGGACGTTCTAAAACAGTTGAGAAGAGTTCGCTTCTACATCCTTTCTTAGCTAAGGTACTTGTACCCAATAGAGCAATTTTTGATGTTGCTATAAAGTCTGCTATAAAGTCTGCAACAAGTGGATTAACAGGACTCTCAATTATCGCTTCTACCTCTCCTTTTATTGGTCTTTTTGGTACAGTTGTTGCCATTTTAGAGACCTTTGCTAAGCTAGGTCATCAAAATAGTGGAACCTCTATTGCTATTGTTGCTCCTGCAATTTCTGAGGCATTAGTAGCAACTGCCGCAGGTATTGCTGTGGCTACATTTGCCTACTCGTTTCATCTTATCTTAAAACGTAAAGCTTATGAGTTAAATGTGATGTTAGAGAGTCAAGCAGACTTAATTCTATCTCAAAAGGCGTAAGAGATGTATCAGTGGGATGAAGCACCTGATTTAAACATTACCCCTCTTATTGATGTTATGTTAGTGCTTATGGCTATTTTTATGATTACTATTCCTGTTATGCACTATGAAGAGAAGATTAATCTACCTGATGGCTCTAAAAAATCTGCTGTAAGTGATGCTAAAGCTTTGACCATTCGTATTACTAAAGATTTAACAGTACACTACAAAGATGATGAGTTCACTCTTGATAGCTTTCCTGATGCCTTTCGTTTAAAAACAGGTAATATTGATAAAAAGCAGGTAATTTTTATCAATGCCGATAAAGAGATAGCTTATGAGCATGTTGTTACATTATTAAAGGTTGCTAAGCAGAGTGGTTTTACTAAAGTCTCTCTTTTGACACAGTAGGGTGTAGTTATGGTCACTGTATCATTTTGTAATATTTAGAAAAAATATTACTCTATATATGTTTTATCTTAATGATTAAAGTTCTTTTCTGATACATTATAAAACTTTATGATTTACATAAAGATAAATTATTAAATAAGAAAAGGAAAATTTTATGAAAAGAGTATTATCCGTTGTTGCATTAAGTGCTTGTTTAACATTAGGGGCTCAGGCAGAAGCTCCAAAAGCAGCAGGTGCTAAAACAGAGGTAACACAGACAAAAGAGCAGGGGGCTAATGTTATTAATTTGGCAGGAAAACAGAGAATGTTAACTCAAAAAATGAGTAAAGAGGCTCTTTTTATTGCTAAAGGTATTGATGTAAAGGCAAATACAGAAGCTCTTAAAAAAACAGAAGCTCTTTTTGATAAAACACTTAAAGGTTTAGTATATGGAGATAAGGAGTTAAAACTTCCTAAAACAACAAACAAAGATATTTTGGCACAACTTGAAAAAGTATCTGAACTTTGGGCTTCAATGAAAAAGAGTATTGATGTAGTAGCAGGTGGGAAAGCTGATAAAAAAGCACTTGAAGCGATTGCAAAAGAGAATCTTCCACTTCTTAAAAATATGAACCAAGCTGTTCAAATGTATGCAAAAGCAAGTGGTTCAAAACTTAGTCCAGAGATGGCAGAGACTATTAATCGTGCTGGTAAACAGAGAATGTTAACTCAAAAAATGACTAAAGAACTTCTTTTAGTTGCAAATGGTATAGATGCCGATGCTAATAAAGAGAATGCTAAAAAAACAGGTGAACTTTTTGAAAGCACACTTAAAGATTTAACTGCTAAATGTAAAGACGATAAGATTAAAGCTCAGTTAGATGTTGTAGCTAAACTTTGGGCTGATTATAAAGATATTATAGTTAAAGCAGATACATCTGATGCTTCATTAAAGAAAGCAGAAGAGATGAATATTCCTCTACTTAAAAATATGAACAAAGCTGTTAAAATGTATGAGGCATCTGCGAAGTAGCTTTTTTAGGTACTTATTTATCTAAATTACTCAAAACCTCGGGTGGTAATATCTTAGAGTAGATTCGTCTATATCTAAGATTATCACCAATAAACTTCCATGGTTTATCTTTTTCTTTAATAAGAATCATCTTCTCCTCTCTCTTAATCTCTATGGTACGTTTTTTTACATCAAAGGTTATATTTTTTTCCCCATATTTATGAATAAAAATATCATAAAGATAGTTCATACTAGTCTTTGTCTTATAGAGGTTGTTGTTAAGTAGTAAAATCTTAGCATCACTGTCGTAATCAACTTGACAAAACTGTGTTCCATTGGAAAATGCCTTAACTTTACCTATTTTAGTGATATTAGTATCATACTTTTCAATCATAATATCTTTTGAACTCATCATCGTTGAGATATATTTACGAAAGTGTTGTTTATTTATAATATTAAAAAGTTTAGGATAAGTTTTATTAACAATTTCATTAACATTAAAGCTTTCAAGGTCATTTAGATATGCAATAAGTTCATTTTTTATGACCTCTTGAGCAGGAGTTAACTCTCCTAAATATGC
>JALUKJ010000078.1 GCA_027056615.1 Campylobacteraceae bacterium
TTCAATAACAATATAGGGAACAGTAGGCTGTACTTTATCCATGATGACTATATCAGCTCGTTTAACTTCTCGTCCAAAATGTACTGCATACTCTATCTGCATACGACTATAAGGATAGTCATAATCTTGATGAAGTGACAATAAAAAAAGCTGTCGAACCAACTCTTCAGGTTTGACTTGAATATCTTTTTTACGCACCAAACAGTTTATAAAATAAGCATCTTTGCCTCTAACTTTCTTTTGAAAAATTAAAGATTCTATCTCTTGTATCTGTTCAGATTTAAATTGTGTTAGTTTGTAGTTGCTATCTTTTAATATATTTTGTATTGTCATTAATGGTATCCATTTGGTTAAATAATTAGTAACATTATATCTAAATGGATTAAATTAGATTTTAAGTTTTTTTAGAGAATCAAACTCAAACTTTTAATAGTTTAAGTCTTCTTTCCCTCTCTCTTTCTTCTCTTTTAGAGATTAGCAAAGCCCATCATATAAGGATTAAAAGAGACTTGATGGAACTTTTTTAATGTTAAGGATAACATTTTTAATGTCTAATGGAAACTTTTTTAATGTAAAGGGAAACAAAGTTAATGTAAAACAAAACTAATTAATTTAGTTTTGTTCCCTTTAGTGCTATACTTTGCCTTTATAAAAAGGTGTTAAAATGTTAAACATGAATACAAATGAAATAATTATTGACAAACACAGCTCTAGCATCCAAATAAGTAATAAGATTTCTACGATACAAAGAAAAAGTTATAATTATATGCTCAAAGTTGCCAAAAATGAGTTTAAAAATGATAGAAAACTAAGAGAATTTACTATTACAGCAGAGGAACTTTTACTTTTTTTTGATATGGGAGGAGAGAATCATGCCCATCTTAAAAAAGAGTTAGAATTGCTTAATAAAACCATTGTAACTTACAATATATTGGGTAAAGATAAACAAAATAAGAGATGGGGTTCATTTACTCTGATTGCTGGATTTGAATATAAAAATGGAATAATAATATACTCATTTCCTCATCAAATTATTAATATGCTTTTAGACCCTAAAATGTTTGCAAAAATTAATCTTGTGGCTATAAAAGGTTTAAGAAGTCGTTATTCTATTGCTCTTTATGAGTTGGCAGAAGATTATATTAATGTTAAAATTCCTAAAATGAGTATGTCTGATTTTAGGTTATTAATGGGTATTGAAAAAGAGAAATATTCTAAATTTTCTATGTTTAAACGGCGTGTAATTGACATGGCTGTTGATGAGATAAATCAAAGTGAACACATTAATTTTAAATTAAGTTATGAGCTTGAAAAAACAAGTAGAAAAATAACCCACATAAAATTCATAGTCCACAAAAAAGAGAACACCGACCAAACAGGCGAAAAACAGAAAAACTTCTACAGATGGAAAAACTTAATTGTCCAAAAATACAAAGAGCAACCACTATGCAATAACCTAACAGAGCTAAAATACCTAAAATGGACACTATTTTTTATAGACAAAAATGGATTTTTGGGAAAAGATGTTGAGGGTAAAAGAACTATTTTAGAAAAAGAAGAAGCCTTTGAGATTTGGGAGTTTTTATTTGAAAATCCTCATAAAATAGAGATTGTACCACTAACTCAACTTGATATTTTGCGTAAAGATTTTAGAGGAAAAAAGATAGAACAAATTACTACTACTGCTTTAGGTGGTCGTGTGGTTACAGTTCTTGAACTAAAAGAGTTTAAAGAAGAGAATGAACGCTTTTTTATTGAGATAGAACAAGAAGATGGAACTCGGTTTTGGACTCAAAAATCTTTTAGTTTTGAGGAGATTTTGGAGATGGGGTTTGTGGAATAAATCTCTTTATCTACTCAAAAACACCAACTCCACTCAATATCTTCATAAAAGTTCTGTTTCGATTCTCTGCATCATCTGCCAAAGCTTTATAATCAACAAAATTAATAATAGCATTAACAGCATTAAATGGTTTATAGTAGATAGGATATTGACTTTTAGTTAAAACTCTGTTATAGTCTTTGTTTCGTAGGCTATTTTCTGTTTTTTTATCAAATTTTAAAAATGCATACGTCCATATTCTTATCTTTCTATCTTGGTAAGCTTCATTGATATATCCAGCATAATCAATCAATTGCTCTTCGGCACGAGATGGCGTGATTTTTTCATCTGCTCTTTTTAGCTCAATAATTACAATATCGGTTATCTCATCTTTATCATAACTATTTGAAATAAGACTCAAAATATCAGGTCTTTCAAGATTTTCACTTAACTCTGGAAATATCTCTTTTATCTGTTTATCACTAAAAACTTTATTGTAACTCATAAACCTATCATCAAAAAGCCAAAGATTATTGGTTCTATAATCCTCTTTATCATCTATAGTCTTTTGTTTCATAAACAGATTATGTATCTCTTTTTCCAAAGATTTCTCATCTGTTAATTTTTTGAGTAAATCAATCTTTTTTTGTCTATCATAAATATACTCTGTCAACTCCGATTGAGTAACAATAGCTAGTTTCTCTTTATATTTCTCATGAGTTTGATTTTTACTATCTCTCAAAAACTTTTTATCTTTTTCAAACAGTTTTTTTGCTCGTTTCTGTAACCCTTCGCTGTCTTCTCCAAGTTCATTTTCTTGTAGATAATAGACCAAAAAAGGAGCTTCTTTGATTGCCTGTTTGAAACTTGCTTCCGAGAGTTTATCTATCTCAATATTATTCTCTTTAGCAATAATCTTAATCTGCTCTTTAAGTCCACTCTGTATCTCTTGCCATGATAGATTATGAAGCAAATCTTGTTGTTTCTTTTTTGGGTAGATATTAAAATCATCTCTTGTATCATTGACACTACTGTCTAAATAAGGAGAAGATAACAGATAGAGAATATGAACATCTTTAAAAAATCTAAACTTTTTATTACTCTCTAACTCACTATTTTTAATAACCACCCGATTACCTGCACAGTAGTAGCCATCAGCATTAAAATCAAAAATATAACTCAACTTAAAGTCATGGCTACCTATCTTAAATCTTTTCTCTTTAAAGTCAGGAATATCATCACTCTCTACAATACTATGGACTTTGTTATTTTCACAAATAGAGATTTTTATAGACTTTTTTTCATCTTTTAAGAGTTTAAAGTAGGCTAAAAAGTAGCTCTTTAAATCCTCTTTAAATGTTTTATAATTGATAGTAAACTTATCTTTAGGTTTTAAAAATTTAATTGCTGTTTTTTCATATTTCTCTAAACTTTTCGATACTTTTATATCTTGGTTTATCACAAACTCTATATTTTTATCTAAACTCTCAATTTCTACTTTATCAAAGAGTTTCAAAAAGAGAAATCGACCAATCCCTTTACAACCTAAATGTTTTTTATAGGTAGAACGATACTCTCTAAAAGATTTAGTATTTCTTTCATTAAAACCATCTCCATTGTCTTCTACTACAATAGAATCAATATATTTTGAGGTCTTCTCTAAATCAAAACTGTTTTGAATAAATTTTATCTTTATCTCTGTTGCATTGGCTTGTAGAGCATTGGTTACAGCTTCATAAATTATTTGTTTCCAGGTAACAGGTTTTAAGTCATTAACAATGGTTTGAATACTTGCTACTACTTTTCCAGTTTGCATTTTTTCTCTTTTGGGTTCTTATTAGAATGTGTTATTATATAATAACAATTTTAAAAAGGTATAATTATGGCAACAGTAAATCCAACCTTTAGGCAACTAGATATGACCTTACAATTTAATAATATAGAGAATAAAACGAAGAATAGTTATAAATTTATAGACCTTTTTGCAGGAGTTGGAGGGATTCGTCTTGGATTTGAAGAGGTTTTTCAAGATAAAAGCTCCTTTGTCTTTGCTTCTGAAATAGATAAATTTGCTCAACAAACTTATGCTAGTAATTATGGTCATCTTCCATCAGGAGACATTACACAAATAGAACCACATGAGATACCTGAATTTGATATACTCTTAGCAGGTTTTCCATGTCAGCCATTTTCTAATGCAGGACTAAAAAAAGGGTTTGAAGATACTCGTGGAACACTCTTTTTTGATATTGCTCAAATTGCAAAATATCATAAACCACAAGTTCTTTTTTTAGAGAATGTAAAAGGTTTTAAAAATCATGATAAAGGTAATACTTTTAGAGTGGTAAAAGAGACGCTTGAAGAGTTAGGGTATAGAGTCTTTGCCGAAGTTTTAAATGCAAAAGATTTTGGTGTTCCACAAAATAGAGAAAGAATTTATATTATTGCTTTTTTAGACCATAGTATAGAGTTTAAATTTCCAATGCCTTTAGAAAAAAATGTAAAATTGGGTGATATTTTAGAAAAAAAAGTAGATAAAAAATATACTATTTCAGATAAACTTTGGGCAGGTCATCAACGCCGAAAACTAGAACATAAGAAAAAAGGTAATGGTTTTGGATATTGTATGTTTAATGAAGAGTCTGAATATACAAGTACCATTAGTGCAAGATACTATAAAGATGGTTCAGAGATTTTAATAGAGCAAAAAGGTAAAAATCCAAGAAAGCTCTCACCAAGAGAAGCAGGACGACTTCAAGGTTTTCCTGATGATTTTAAAATTGTTGTGAGCGATACACAAGTCTATAAACAGTTTGGAAACTCTGTAGCTGTTCCTGTTATTAAAGAGTTAGCTAAAGAGATTTTAAAACATTTAGAGCCTTAATAGCTCTCCTCAATGAGACTATCCCAAAATGCTGTAGAAGCTCTCCATTGTGAGTAGTTTCTTGAATTTCCTTGATACATTCCACTATCAAAAAAGATAATACCTTTTACTAAAAGTTCTATCCAATTTTCAAAATTCATAGGTTTTCCAAAATGAATGGAGGTATAAACTCCATTTTTATCCATTTTACAAGTGAACCAACCAGATTGATTAAATTTATCCTCTAATTTTTTTTGAATTGATACTCTGTACCATTTAGCCAAAACTAAATTCTCTTTTTGTAACTCTAACGGAACTATTTGCTCTTTATTCGCTCTTAAATCTTTAGAATAATTATAAGAAATAACAATATCTTGATTATCATCAATCTTTAAAAGCTGACCATATTCACTATATCTATTTAAGTAGGTTGGGCAAGGTGTACCTGACCATGATAGTCTATTGTT
>JALUKJ010000079.1 GCA_027056615.1 Campylobacteraceae bacterium
ATTTATAAACCAATCACTATAAAATGTTGGTATATCAGTAGAACGACTAGCAGAGATAATAATAGGAGCTTGTGCATCAATTGCTGTTCCATCAGCTATAGTAATTTTTTCTTTTTTCCAGTGCATCAAAATCCTTTTATTTAGTATTAAAATTATAACAGATTAAGTGGGTAGTAAACTAAAAATGATATGTAGTTTTAAATTGTTCTTATCCATTCATCTATGGGAACAAACAAAATATAGGCTATGTAGTGGGTTCGTTAGTTCAAGAGCGTTTAAATCTCTTTTCTTCTCTTTTAGAGGTTTCTAAAGACTGATATATAAGGCTTAAGAGAAAGATTAGGATAGTTTTTTAGTACGAAAGGATAGATTCTTAATACAAAAGGGATAGTTTTATAATACCAAAGGATAGTTTCTTAATACTTAAGGATAGTAAAATATATTTTTTACTATTCTTTAGCTATACTTTCAAGTATTATAAAAAGGTGCTAAAATGTTAGATATGAACAGCAATGAAATAATTATTGATAAAAACAGCTCCAGTATTCAAATAAGTAATAAAATATCTTCTACACAAAGAAAATGTTATAACTATATGTTAAAGATTGCAAAAAATGAGTTTCAAAAAGAAAAAAATCAACGAATATTTCAAGTAACAGCTGATGAACTTATGATATTTTTTGAAATAGGAACTAAAAATCACACCTATATCAAAAATGAGTTAGAGGTCTTAAATAGGACACAAATTAAATATAATATTTTGGGAAAAAACAAAAGAAGTAAAGAGAGTGGAGCATTTACTTTGATTGCAGGATATAAATATGTAAATGGGCTTATTACCTACTCATTCCCACCTCATATAGAGGAGATGATTTTAAATCCTAAGATATTTGGAAAAATAAATTTAGTTGTTATTAAAAGCCTAAGAAGTAAATACTCTATTGCTCTTTATGAGTTGGCAGAAGATTATATAAATGTACAAATCCCTAAAATGGAAATGGACAAGTTTAGAGAACTAATGGGAATAGAAGATGAACAATATTATAAATTTTCTGCTTTGAAAAAATATGTTATAGATGTCGCCACAGACGAAATAAACCAAAGCGACAACATCTCATTTACCATCTCTTATGAACTACTAAAAACAGGAAGAAAGATAACCCATATCAAATTTACCACTCATAAAAAAGAGGATATTCTACAACTAAAAGATAGACAAAAAAAGTTTTATGGTTGGAAAAGTCACATTATAAAAGAGTATAAAAACAAAACCTTATGTAATAATCTAATAGAGTTAGGCTACCTAAAATGGACATTTTTTTATATAGATGAAGAGGGTCTTTTAGGTAAAATTGTCAATGAAAGCAAAAGTATACTAGAAAAAGAAGAGGCTCTAAAAGTGTGGGAGTATCTCTACCAAAACCCATCAAAAATAAGAATTGAACCATTGACTCAATATGATATTTTGATGAAAGATTTTAAAGATAGAAAGATAGAGCAGACAATGGTTACAGCTCTAGGAACGAAAACAGTTATTACACATAAATTTATAGATTTTAAAATAGACCCCGATAAAGAGGGAGATTTTGACTACTTTTTTATTGAGATAGAACAAGAAGACAGAAATAAAATTTGGAGTCAAGAGAGCTTTTCGTTTGATGATATTGTGGGTATGAATTTTGTGTGAGATTGAGATAAAGAGGAGATAGGTTAAACTATCTTCTCCCACTCAAACTTACAAATATTTCTCTCTTTTTTAGAAAACTCAATACCAACAATAATTATCTCATCTGCCTTATTCAAATACTTCTCATGATACTTCTTCTCTTTTATCTGCTCTAATGCTTTACCATTCCTATTTGCATTTGCCACTACTTTAAATTCAATAATATAGACTTGACTCATATCAGGTGTAGCAATAGTTAAATCAATTCTTCCGAGATTAGTGGTATCTTCGGCTTTAAACTCAATACCCAACCCTGCTAAATAAGCATAGAGAACATTTGCATAATACCCCTCATGGTTTTGCATCTTATTTTTTCTATAACTATCATTAGGCAACATAGCAAAGAGTTGACGGATTGCATTTTCAAATATGCTCATATCTTTAAACTCAATAGCATCAAATATAGGTGTTTTATTAAGTGTATTATCCGTTAACAGATACTCAAAAATATGTTCATTTAGGGCTGTTTTTACCTCTAAATTTGGGTAAGTCAAGTGATAAACCCTTTGATTGAACCGTTCTTTTACCTCTTTTATGGTCAAATATCCTGTTTGAAAAAGAAGTGTCTCTATCTTGATATAATCTATATCAAAACTAGATAAATTGGACTCATTTACTTTTATATCCTCTAAATCAGGCAGAAAAAACCTCTTTTTTTTCAGTACTTCAATCAAAAAAGCAGGATTACCTGTCTCAAACCAATAGTTGCTATAAATTTTATTTCGAGAGAAAAAGAGCAGTATATCAAAAGGGTTATAGATTCCCTCTCCTAAAAAGTTATAACCGTTATACCATTTTTTTAACTTATCCATATCAATATCAAAAAGTCGTTCTTTAAAATGGTGTTTTATATCTTCATGTGTATATCCACAGATTGTCGCATAGTTTGGATTGAGAGATATATCCTCTAAGTTATTTAGTCCACTAAAAAGGCTAACTCTTGAAAATTTACTTACACCTGTTAAAAACGCAAATTTAAGATATTCATCGCTATCTTTAATAACAGAGTAGATATTTTTTAATCCATCTCTTACCTCTTGTGAAACCTCTTTATCTGTTATGTTATCTAAAATAGGTTTATCGTACTCATCTATTAAAACAACCACTTTTTGATTATATTTTTCATAAGCTAATATAATCAGTTCTCGGAAACAACCACTTGTATCATTAAGACTTTCACACTCTATACCTAGTCGTTTTTGATTCTCTTTTAATATAGCTACTATTCGCATATTTAAGTCTGCTATACTCTTAACTACTCCTAACCCAAAGCTAATTTTTATTACAGGATAAGTAGTTTCCCAATCCCATTTATCGTAAATATAAAGCTCCTCAAAGAGCTTCTTTTTTCCTTCAAATATATTCTTTAGGGTATCTAAAAAAAGAGACTTACCAAAACGGCGTGGGCGTGAGAGGAAAAAATATTCTCCCTCTTTAGTTATAAGATTTAGTGCTAAGTCTGTTTTGTCTATGTAGATGTAGTTCTCTTGTTTATCTCTTATTTTTGCGAATGTTTGGATTCCTATTGGTAGGTTTTTCATTTTTTTCTCTTTCTTTACAAGTCTAAAACTCTAAAAATCTTCTCATATCTAGCATAATTTCCAATGTTACTATCTCTATCTGAAATTAACTCTGTATCAAAATTATCACTAAAATACCTATAAAACATATCTAATCTAGCATTTCGTTTATCGTTAATATTGGGACTAACGCAGATAAAATAGTTTAATCCATTTTGAGAATTTGATATTTTTTCTAAAAAGTTTCTATCAAGTTTAAAGAACTCTACATCTAAAATATTTGAAAAAAGATGAAGTGTAATATATGAGTTATCTATAACTAAATCACTCTCTTTTAAACTATCAATATCTTTATTTATCGCTCTAATTTTTATAGGATTTTCTTTTAGAACATCTATGTGTAGTAGTCCTCGACTTAATGCTAATTGTGAAGGTTCAATAAGTGTGATATTTGATAGTTTTATCTTTAGATTTTTTTCTTTGATATAATCAATCAGTAAAGAAGTAGCCAATGCTTGACCACAGCCCCAATCTATTATGTTTATGGTTTGATTGTTTAGTTGAGAAATGACTTTATCAAAAGATGAGTATAATTTGGCTTTGTGCATTTTGCCATAGTTAAAAAGATATTTGTAGAGTAAATCTTGCTCTTCTATAATGGTTACACCTTGATTTAGCTGATAGTGTAAATAGTCCGTATCTCCCATACTCATAATATACTTTTTAGAAACTTTTCTAATTTTTTCAAATGTTATATTTTTGATAGCTCTTAATTGTTGGCTATAAATACTCTCTTCCATCTCAAATAAATCATTTTCAAGCTCTTCTTTAAAAGTTTCAAACAGTAATAGTTCATCTTCAACTCTTTTAATCTCATTCTCAAACTCTAGCTTAATTTCTTCAATATACTCATCTAAGCTTTCTATTTCAGACAATACAAGATACTCTTCACTCTTAACAATCTCTTCTATCTCAATGTTTGTATCTTCTATAGCTTTTTTAAGATATTTAATTTTTTGTTTTAGATGTTCTATATCTGACATTGTTTCACTACCACTAAAATCCGTTCCTAAACTCTCAAAAATAGCTACCACTTCATCAAGTATTTTTCTTTGATAGGCATCATTTAGTTTAAGCATGATTTTATGGGCTTTTTCTTTATGTTTATCTTCCACTATATCAGGGTGGCAAATCTTCACAGCTTTTCTAAAAACTGCTTTAAGCTCTTTTAACTCTTCATCACTAATAATCCCTCTATCTTTCTCTATTTTTATAGTTTCTTCATAATCATTGTGAAAGTTTTTATACTCCTCTTCTATCTCTTCATACTCTTTATGAATCTCCTCATCTACATCATCACTTTTAGTTATGTGAAGATGTAATAACTCTTTTTTAAGCTCCAATAATCTTTCAATCAATTCCCCTAATTCAAGTGTGTACTGAGTATTAAAATGATTTAACTTGTTTATATGCTCGTTTTTCTCTTCACTAAGATTTTGTAACTCTTCTTCAAGTTGGTTTATCTCAAACTCTAAAGCTTTTTGCTCTTTATCTTTATAGATTTTTAAGTTATTAATTTCTACTTGTTTAGTAGTTTCTAACTTTTTTTCAAGAGCTTCAATCTTTGCTTTTAATTCCTCTTTTTCTTTCTCTTCTTGAAGTTGTTTATCTTTGTCTTTATTAATAAATACATCAAATAGTTTTTTAAATAATCCCACTTATATAATCCTTTTTGTTTTGAAAATATTCATATTTTATCTTTCATTACCTTATGTATCATTAGTGATAATCACAATCTACAAATACCTCACAACCAGCTTTTTCTAATTCTTTAATCCATTTAGAAATTAAATTAATATTAATATTTTTATTTTCACAGTAATACCAAAGC
>JALUKJ010000080.1 GCA_027056615.1 Campylobacteraceae bacterium
CTTTTTTAATATATAGAATCATAGAATTGCACATTAAGATAAATTAATTATCTTAATGTGCAATTCTATGTTTTAGCTGAGATGCTAATTAAAAATTAAAACATAAAAAAGGGAATTATTATGTTTAAAAATATAAAAAAAGAGATAGTCGTTTTGATGTTAATGTTAGGAACATTAACATCATTTGTAAATGCAGACACACCAACTGCACCAGGACCTTATGTTGGAGTAACAGATATTAACTGTACAGCTGTTCGTGTTAATTTTACAGATAACTCAGATGATGAAGATGGATTTATTGTAAGTGGTAATTTCCCAAATAGTCCTATTATACTTCCTGCAAATGATGAA
Source organism: Campylobacteraceae bacterium (assembly GCA_027056615.1). GTDB lineage: Bacteria > Campylobacterota > Campylobacteria > Campylobacterales > Sulfurovaceae > UBA1140. The sequence goes on from JALUKJ010000080.1 coordinate 352, forward strand.
ACAACAGATTCACAAGTTTATGTAAATATTACAGGCTTAGATTGTAATACAACATATTCTATTAATGTTATAGCATATGAAGGTGATACAAACTCAACTACCAGTACTGGAAACTTTAATATGACAACTACATTTGGACTAACTAACTGTTGTAGTGGTGGGGAACCTGCACAACCTGGTCCATATATTGGAGCAACAGACATTAACTGTACAGCTGTTCGTATTAACTTCTCAGATAATGCAATCAATGAAGATGGATTTATTGTAAGTGGGGATTTCCCAAATAGTCCTATGTATCTTCCTGCACATACTGATATAAATAGTTCACAGGTTTCTGCAGATATTACGGGATTAGAATCTAATCAAACATATTGTATTACAGTTGTAGCTTATAACAATGATGGAAACTCAACTCCTAGTGATACAAGATGCTTTAATATTGAAAGTACCTTTGGAGTTACTACATGTACCTCTTGTAGTGAATGTGACCAAAATACACCTGTAGCACCTGGTCTTTATGTGGGAGTAACAGATATTAATGATACAGCTGTTAAAATTAATTTCTTAGATAATTCAGATAATGAAGATGGATTTTTACTATTTGATGCTAGTGGAGACATCAATATAACTATTCCTGAAAACAATACTACTGCACCAAGTCAGACAACTGTAGATGTAGATGGTTTAACTTGTGATAAAACATATGTTGTTAAAGTATTAGCCTTTAATTGTGCTGGAAATTCTGAAACAAGTGACAACAGAGCATTTAATATTAAGAGTACCTTTGGAGTAACATGTCCTTAATTAGGATATTGATTATTTAAAAATTACATCTAGCTATATTTCGCTAGATGTAAATCTACTTAACTTAGCCTCTAGGGTCAACCAAATACCCAGCAATAGCACTAGCAGCAGCTACAGCAGAATTAGCTAAATAAATCTCAGAAGTTCTAGCCCCCATACGACCTACAAAGTTTCGATTAGTTGTAGCAACACAACGTTCACCATCACCTAAAATACCCATATAACCACCCAAACATGCCCCACAAGTTGGATTAGAAACTACAGCTCCAGCTTCAATAAGTGTCTCAATCAATCCCTCTTTTTGTGCTTGAAGTAAAATCTTTTGAGTTGCAGGGGTAACAATCATCCGTGTATGTCGTGCTACACGTTTACCTTTAACTATTTCAGAAGCTACTCTAAGGTCTTCAATTCGTCCGTTAGTACAAGACCCAATCATCACTTGGTCAATCTTTAAGTTATCTTCTACAGCTTGTTCCATTGGTTTACCATTGCTTGGCAAGAATGGGTAAGCAATAACAGGTGAAAGATTAGCTACATCTATTTTTAATATTTGACAATAGTTAGCATCCTCATCTGAGTAGTGAATCTTAGGTTTAGCTCTAAGTCCACCATTAATATTGGCTCTCTCATCTAAATATTTTGTTGTAACTTCATCAACAGCAAAAATCCCATTTTTTGCTCCAGCTTCAATAACCATGTTAGAGATAGAAAATCTATCTGCCATCTCTAAATACTTAATAGTATCACCTGTAAACTCAATAGCTTTATATAATGCACCATCAACCCCAATCATACGAATAAGCTCTAAGATAATATCTTTACCATAAATATGCTCGGCAGGTTTTCCTGTAAGCTCTACTTTAATTGTCTCTGGTACTTTAAACCAATTTCCTCCAGTTATCATACCAAATGAAATATCTGTACTTCCCATTCCTGTTGAAAAAGCTCCTAACGCACCATGAGTACATGTGTGTGAGTCAGCACCAATAATCACATCACCAGGAATAACCAACCCTTTTTCAGGAAGTAAAGCATGTTCAATCCCCATATCTTTTTCATCAAAAAAGTGCTTCATATCATGCTTAAGTGCAAAGTCCCGAGAGATTTTTGCTTGATTTGCCGAAGCAATATCTTTTGCAGGAATGTAGTGGTCCATAACAATACAAAAGTTATTAGGTCTAGCCAAACTTTTAGCTCCAGACTCCTCAAATGCTCTAATAGAAATTGGAGTAGTAATATCATTTCCAATAATCATATCAATATCAACACGAACAATCTCACCTGCTTTTACTTCACGCCCAGCGTGTTCAGAGAAGATTTTTTCAGTAATGGTTTGTCCCATTTTGTAAATCCTTAAATATATAAATAGTTGTGGGAATTATAGCGAAAGTTGTTTATAGGAGGTTATAAGAAGAGAAGAGACAAATAAGTACCTAACCATAATAAATGTCAGGGACTAAGGCTCTTCTTTATGTTGTTATTTAATTATTTCAAAAACAACTCTACGATTTTTCTCTCTACCCTCTTTTGTATTGTTATCAGCAATAGGTTGCTCTGAACCAAAACCTTCATGGGTTAAAATGGCCTCATCAATACCTTTAGATATCAAATAATCTTTAACAGCTTTAGCACGTTTAGTACTTAAAATTTTATTAAAACTCTCTTTACCTCTATTATCAGTATGTCCTTGAATTTTATAACGATATCCCTCGTACTTTTTCATAATAGAAACTGCTTCATCTAAACGTTTTTTACTCTCTTTTGTTAAGACTGCACTTCCTGTTTTAAATGCTACATGTGTTAAAGAAAATGCTTTTTCTAATTGTTTTCTAGCCTCTTTAGCCACAGAAGCTTGTTCTGCTTTTTTCAACTGTTCAGCTAACTCTTTCTCATCTGCCAATCGTTGTGCTTCTATTTGAGCTTTCTCTTTGGCTAATCTATCTGCTTTTGCTTTCTCTTCAGCCTCTTTAGCTAACTTCTCAGCTTCCTCTTTTGCTTTTGCTTCTGCTTCTGTCTTCTCTTTAGCTAGTTTTTCAGCTTCCTCTTTTGCTTTCTCTAATGCAACTTGTTGATTATGTAAACTCTCAATCTCAGCCTTTGCATTTGCAAGAGCTTCTGACTCTTTAGCTTTAATAGCCTCTAACTCTTTTTGAAGTTCAAGATTATTTGCTTCTAATGACTTCTCTTTCTCTAGTTCAGCTGTTAAGTTTGACTCTAAAGATGTTTTTGTTGAGAGTAGACCTTGTATCTGTTGAGTTCCTCTATCCTTAAGCTCTGCTATCTTTTGAGTTGCCTCTTCTACTTTAGCCTTTGCATTTTCAAGAGCTTCTGTCTTCTCTTTAGCTAGTTTTTCAGCTTCCTCTTTTGCTTTGGCTAGTTCAACTTGTTGATTATGTAAACTCTCAATCTCAGCCTTTGCATTTGCAAGAGCTTCTAACTCTTTAGCTTTAATAGCCTCTAACTCTTTTTGAAGTTCAAGATTATTTGCTTCTAATGACTTCTCTTTCTCTAGTTCAGCTGTTAAGTTTGACTCTAAAGATGTTTTTGTTGAGAGTAAACCTTGTATCTGTTGAGTTCCTCTATCTTTAAGCTCTGCTATCTTTTGAGTTGCCTCTTCTACTTTAGCCTTTGCATTTTCAAGAGCTTCTGTCTTCTCTTTAGCTAGTTTTTCAGCTTCCTCTTTTGCTTTAGCTAGTTCAACTTGTTGATTATGTAAACTCTCAATTTCAGCCTTTGCATTTGCAAGAGCTTCTGACTCTTTAGCTTTAATAGCCTCTAACTCTTCTTGAAGTTTAAGATTATTTACCTCTAATGACTTCTCTTTTTCCAATTCAGATGTTAAATTTGACTCTAAAGATGTTTTTGTTGAGAGTAGCCCTTGTATCTGTTGAGTTCCTCTATCTTTAAGCTCTGCTATCTTTTGAGTTGCCTCTTTTGCTTGACTTAGAAGCGTAGCAATTTGTGATTGAGAAGCTCTATTCTCTTCAAGTAATTTTGATTCATTTGCTGTATGATTTGCTAACTCCTCTTCTAACTTTGCTTTCTCACCACCAAGAGCCATTAAATCTGCAAGTTTTTTCTCTAGCTCCTCTTTTTTAGATAATAGTTGCTCTTTCTCTGAAAGAACTTTTTTCAACTCTTCAGCCTCTTTTTTTAAATTATTTTGAGCTTTTTGAGTAGCTAGTTTTGCAGTTTCTAATAGAGAGGTAAGTTCTTTCTCTTTTGTAAGATGTTGGGTAAGATTGCTATCTAAACTTTTATTTACTTGCGCTAATTTAGAAATCTTTGCCATCTCTTCGTCATATTTAGCCTGTGCCTTTTGTGTACCAAGCTCAGCAATTTTCAACATATTAGCTATCTTTTGGGTAAGATCTTCTTTCTCATTTGAGAGTTGAGATATTTTTTCCTCTAAAGCTTTATATTCAGCTTGACTTTTTCCTGTGATTTCATCTGAATCTTTTAAAAATTTTTCAATCTTTGCTTGAAGAGAGACTTTTTCTTTTTCTAAAGTAGCTATTTTCTGCATCTCTAACTTATGTTCAGCTTCTCCTTTTTTAGTTCCTTCTTCAGCAATCTTAAGCATCTTAGCTATCTTCCCTTCAAGAAGACTCTTCTCTTCTGAGAGCTTAGCAATTTTTGCCTTATCTGAATTATGTTCAGCTTCTGCCTTTTGAGTTCCATCTTTAGCAATAGTTAACATCTTTGCTATTTTTGACTCATACTCTTTTTTCTCATTTTCAAATTGAGCTAATTTTGCTTGATACTCTGCTTGTGCTTTCTCTGTTCCATCTTTAGCAATCTTTAACATCTCTTCAATTTTGCTTTGAAATGTAGCTTTTTCTTTTTCTAAGTTAGCTATCTTTTGCATCTCTGCATTATGTTCAGCTTCTGCCTTTTGAGTTCCATCTTTAGCAATAGTTAACATCTTTGCTATTTTTGACTCATACTCTTTTTTC
>JALUKJ010000081.1 GCA_027056615.1 Campylobacteraceae bacterium
GGTCAAAACTTCTTAATTGCAAAAGGTATGGCAAAGTTAGCTACCCCTGATGTAGTTGCTCATTGGAAAGCAGAACAAGAGAGAATGGAAAAAGAGTTAAAAGAGACATTAGAACGTCTTAAAAAAGAGGAGAAAGAGTTGGCTTTAAAACCAATTGTTATTACTAAAAAACTAGCTCCTGCTGGAATCCAAGGTTCTGTTGGTAAAGATGACATTGCTAAAGCGATTAAAGAGCAGATGGGTATAGAGATTGATAAAAAAACAGTTGAGCTTAAAAAAGCATTTAAAACAGTAGGTGAACATAAAGTAGACATCAAGTTAGGTCATGGAATTCATGCCCATGTAACTGTAGAGATTAAAGGAGAAGAGTAGAGTGTTTCACGCAACAACAATACTTGCCTACAAAGGTAAAGACAATGCAGTCATTGGTGGTGATGGTCAAGTAAGTTTTGGCGATACTATCTTAAAAGGTAATGCTACTAAAATTCGTTCTCTCTATAAAGGGAAAATTTTAGCAGGTTTTGCAGGAAGCACAGCCGATGCTTTTAATCTATTTGATATGTTTGAGAATATTTTAGAGGAGAAAAAGGGCGATATTTTAAAATCGGTCATTGAGTTCTCTAAGATGTGGCGAAAAGATAAGCATTTACGTCAGCTTGAAGCGATGATGTTGGTTCTTAACCGTGAGCATATCTTCATCTTGACAGGAACAGGTGATGTGGTTGAGCCAGAAGATGGTAAGATTGCTTCTATTGGTTCTGGTGGTAACTACGCCATCTCAGCTGCTAGAGCCTTAGATAAGCATGGAAACCTTAGTGCTAAAGAGTTGGTTAAAGAGTCTTTGACCATTGCAGGTGAGATTTGTATCTACACCAACACAAATATTAAATTATTGGAGCTTTAATTGAGTACTGTTATACCAACCAATCTAACCCCAAAAGAGATTGTTGCATTTTTAGATAAATACGTTATAGGGCAAGGAAATGCCAAAAAGACCATTGCAGTAGCACTACGTAACCGTTACAGACGTTTACAATTAGACCCTGAGTTACAACGTGATGTTATGCCAAAAAATATCTTGATGATAGGAAGCACAGGGGTTGGTAAAACCGAAATTGCACGTCGTCTATCAACTATGATGCGTCTACCATTTGTCAAAGTAGAAGCGAGTAAATTTACTGAAGTTGGTTTTGTAGGACGAGATGTTGAGTCTATGATTCGTGACCTATCAGCCAATGCTTTATCTTTGGTACGTGAAGAGCAAAATGAGCTAAATAAAGAGAAGATAGAGGCCTATATTGAGAATAAAATCATAGAAAAACTTCTACCACCACTTCCCACAGGAGCAAGTGAGCAAAAACAGGCAGATTATGAGGCTTCTTTTGTAAAAATGCAAGAGAAGTTTGCTAAAGGTGAGCTTGACCACCTAAAAATTGAAGTTGATATGCCAACACCAACCATTGATGTAATGGGTGCAGGAGGAAATATGCCTCCAGAGATGGCAAATGTGCAAGAGTCCATTATTAAAGTAATTGGTGGCATTAACAAAAAGGGTAAAAAGAAAGAGGTAACAGTTAAACAAGCCAAATCTATTTTAGCCCAAGAGGCTAGTTCAGAGCTTTTTGATGAAGAGAAGTTAAAAGATTTAGCTCTTAAAAAGATAGAAGAGGGAGGAATAGTTTTTATTGATGAGATAGATAAGATTGCTGTTCCTGCAAACTCCTCTTCAAGACAAGACCCAAGTAAAGAGGGAGTTCAAAGAGATTTACTTCCTATTGTAGAGGGTTCAAATGTCCAAACACGAATAGGTCAAGTTAAAACCGACCATATCTTATTCATTTCAGCAGGGGCATTTCACCTCTCTAAACCAAGTGACCTTATTCCCGAACTTCAAGGGCGTTTTCCTCTAAGAGTTGAGCTAGATTCACTTGATGAAGAGGCACTCTACCGAATTTTAACTGAGCCTCAAAACTCACTAATTAAGCAGTATAAAGCACTACTTTCTGTTGAAGATGTAGAGTTAGTATTTGAAGAAGAGGCATTAAGAGCCATTGCACAATACTCTGCAATAGCAAATGAAAAAACAGAAGATATTGGAGCTAGACGACTTCATACTATTATGGAAAAGATTGTAGAAGATATCTCATTTAATGCAGATGAGTTTGCAGGTCAAACTATTAATATTGACTTGAAACTTATTGATGAGAAGCTTGAAAAAGTGGTTGATGATGAGGATACTACTCGGTATATTTTATAGAAGTTTAGAGATGTGTTGAGTAATAGTCTGCTCAATACTCTCTACACTATCCGTCGCATCTATAAGAAGATGAGGTAGCTCTAACTTCTCTAAACTCTCTTTCATCTGATGTTGTACCGATATTAAGTACTCCAATCCACGAAGTTCAATACCATCTAACTCTTTTTCACCTAAACGCTCTTTTAATGTTTCCATATTTGTAATAAAAAGAACAATAAGGTCAGGAAACTGCTCCTCTAGTGCAAACTTATTGAGTTCTACTAAATGTTCAAAACTAAAGTCACCATTAGCAAGGGCATAGCCAATTCCAGATAGAAAGCCTCTGTCAGATAGAATGAGTTTGTCTCTATTTGGTTTAATAATTTGTGTGTAGTGTTCGGCTCTATCGGCTAAAAAGAGAAGTAGTTCAGCTATTTTTGATGTAAGTGAATCTTGTAGTAAAATCTCTCTAGCTTGAATACCAAATAGAGTTCCCCCAGGTTCTTTTGTTACGATTACGTTTTCAAATTTTTTAGCAATTCTCTCTATCTGTGTACTTTTTCCACAAGTGTCAATACCCTCAAACAGTATATACATTATTTTTTACCTTTAGATTTTATCTCATTTAAAATAGATTTTGGAACTAAGTGGTCAACTTCTCCACCAAATTTTAAGATAGCTCGAACTACAGATGATGAGATAAAAGAGTACTCAAGCTTTGGCATAAGGTAGATGGTCTCTAGCTCCTTTTTAAGTGAAACATTGGCGTAACCCATCTGCTGTTCATACTCAAAATCGGTAGATGAACGAATACCTCTTATAATAATATTGGCATCCAGTTCAGTTGAGAGTTCAACAAGAAGTGAATGAAACTTGATTACTTTTATATTGTTAATATGGGATGTTGCTTTTGCTATCATATTGATTCTCTTTTCAATAGAAAAAAGAGGGTTTTTACTTTGGTTCTCTCCAATAGCAACAATAATTTCATCAAACATATTAGCAGAACGCTCAATTATATCTAAGTGACCAATAGTAAGAGGGTCAAAGGTTCCAGGGTAGATGGCTCTTCTATTTTTGTTCATCTATTTCCATCTCTTATATAAGTTGTTTTCTATGCCTAATACATCATACCACTTTCCAATAATAAAGCGTTCCATCTCTTCAATAGTTTGTGACTCTGAGTAGAAACCCATAACAGGTGGGGCAATAATAACTCCTAGTTTAGCTAACTTCTCCATATTTTCTAAAGCAATAGCAGAGAATGGAAGTTCTCTTGGGGCTAGAAGTAGCTTCTTTTGCTCTTTTAATGCTACAGAGGCTACTCTTGTGACTAAATTATCGGCAATACCACAAGCAATTTTGGCTAATGAGTTCATACTACAAGGAATTACAACGGTTATATCTACTTGAAATGAGCCAGAGGCAATAGATGATGCTATATTTGAGTTATCATGAAAAGTAATGTTTGAATTTTCAAAATGGTTAACGGTTAAAGCATTGTTGGATGTAATAAGATGTACTTCTATGTTTTTAGGGAGATACTCTATAAACTTTTTTCCAAGTTCTATGCCTGAAGCACCTGTAATGGCTACAACTAATTTCATCAAAAACCTCCAAGGAAACCTCGTCCATAATCTGTGATTTGGACGAGGAGGAATTGGAGGAGCTTGTTATTGTTTAATAGTTGCGATTGAGTAAGCATACCCATCTCCTTTCTGTATTGTTTTACAATATTTGTGATTAATACCTTGGATTGTACCTGTATTGGTTGTGATATTAAAATTCCCACTAACTCGAACAGCTACTTTTCCAAGATAAGCTCCTATCTTTTTTCCTTTAGTGACGATTGCTTTTACAATATCCCCTGTTTGGAAACCTTTTACTATTTTAGAGCCTTTAGCTTTTGTTCTTGGAAATCCAAATCTATCCATTCGACACATTTGACGACTTCCTCGACCTTGGGCTTTAACCTCTAAAACACTATTGGTTACAATCTTATATTTGTAGTTATCTCCTATGCACATTGCATCATAATAGTGTTCTTTTGGCAGAGCAACCTCTTTTCTATTAGAATAAGTTTCCCACCCATCACCTGTAGTTACTTCAAAATATTTTGCTAATTCTTTTACTGTATAGGTTCTAGCACTCTGAATAATTGAAGCGTGTTTAGGCGTTTTTCTTGGTTCAAGATGAGTAAAATCTTTTCCAACTTTTTTACTAAATTCTTTAAGTGAAAGATTGCCTTTACTTGTATTGCATTTTCTACAACTAAGTGTTAGATTAAAAACAGAATTTGTACCACCTTTTGAGCGAGGAACAATATGTTCTATCTCTTCTCCTCTATTTCCACAATAGACACATTTATAGTTATATTTTTTGAAAATAAAATTTCTTAACTTTGTATCTTTTAGATTTCCATTTTGATACTCCACTCCATATAATTTTTTACCATTAGTAATAGAGCTAGTATCAAATGAGACTTTCTCAACTGTAGCTTTTTTTAGTGGAATTAGTTTTGCATATTTTTTAGCAAAGTTAATAATATTATCTGCTCTTGATTTAACACTTGGAGGTAACCAACCATAAGATCTTACTCTATTATCAAATCTTGCTTCTCTATATCTTGTTTTTCTATTTCGTCTACCTCTTCTTATTGCTCTTCTTGAATCCATTGCTTTTTTAACAGCTTTTCCTCTATGTACTATTTCTGCAAAGAAGAAGCATTTTAGTGCATCAACAATAGCCACGCCTGTGACTGATGCACCTACATCAAACTTTATTTCAAAGCTTTTTGTGCAAACTTTGTTTTCTTTTAATCTTATGGTAAAAGGAAATATTTTATGCACAACTGCTTTAC
>JALUKJ010000082.1 GCA_027056615.1 Campylobacteraceae bacterium
TAAGTGGAATTATATATATAAGTATCTTAAAAAATGTTAAAATATATTAGATTTTTTTAGAAAATATAAGATTTTCTGTAACAGTTACCTAACCCTCTAATGAAGTAGACATGGTAGCTCTATCAACTTTACATAAGACATCATCTACCATAAATGTTTTATAGTCCATTGCCATCATCTGTTCATCTATATCATTTCCATTAAGTCTGTCAAACTCTCTAAAATTAGTTTTATCAAACTCTTTAAATTTTCCATCTACTAAGATATTATCTAAAAAGTCAGGTTCTACTTTGGAAGAGGCTCGTATAAACATCTCTTTTGGGTTAGTGGCATTTAACATATTTTTAAATTTATTGAACTTCATTACTATATTACTTTGTCTTTTTGACTTTGGAAGGACTCTATTAAAAGAAGAGATAGTTGTCTCAGTAAGTAGATTAACTCCAAATTTTAAAAGAGAATATTTAAGAGGATATTTCTCTTTTAGCTCTATTATCTTTTTAAGTGCAAAGTATTTGCTGTAACCAAAGAAAACCTCATCTCCTCCATCAGCAGAGAGTGCAACAGTTACATCTTTTTTAGCAAGTTTAGAGACTAACATAGTAGGTAGTGCAGAGTCATCTCCAAATGGTTCATCATAGTAAAAAGGTAGTTTGTCTATTAAATTTAACATCTCCTCTTCTCTGAAGTAGGCTTCTATGTGGTCTGTTTTAGAAGTTGGGCAATCTTTTTTGCATCATCTGCTTCATTTAGCTCTTTTTGTTTAAATCCAATAGTAAAAGTATTTAGCTTCTCATTTTGATTTGTTTGAAGAAGTGCTGTAACAGTTGAGCTGTCATAGCCACCACTTAAAAAGACTCCTACAGGTACATCAGAGACCAATCTGAGTTGACAACTATCAATTAAGAGTACCTCTAACTCTTTTTTAATCTCCTCTTGGCTCTTAGTAAACTTATCCATAAGATAGAAATCATATATATCCCAATATTTGTGAATGGTGTAGCTTTTAGCAGTTAAATCATACTCAATATAGTGAGCAGGTTGGAGTTTATAGCAGTTTTGATAGATTGTATGTGGTGCAGGAATATATCCAAATTGAAAGTAAAATGGTAAAATCTCTCTGTTTATAACCTTTTTAAAATTTGGATGTTTATGAAACGATTTAATCTCAGAAGAGAAGATAAAGTTCTCATCATTATCGTAGTAGTAAAGAGGTTTAACTCCAGCTCTATCACGAAGCAAAAAGAGTTTCTGTTTTGGTATGTTGTAGATTACAAAAGCAAACATTCCAATAAACTTTTCAACAGAGCCAATACCCCACTCTTTGTAGGCATATAGAATCACTTCTGTATCTGAGTGAGAATGAAAGGTATAACCTAGTGACTCTAACTCTTTTTTAATATCTTGAAAGTTATAGACCTCTCCATTAAAAACAACAATATAATCTTGACAATAAGAAACAAATGGTTGATGAGCATTAGAAGATATATCTTGTATAGAGAGTCGATTGTGTCCTAAATAGATGCCATTTTTTTCATCTATATATATACCACTATCATTTGGACCTCGATGCTTTTGTGATACTATCATCTCTTTTAAAGTATCTTCTAAAGATTGATTAGATAAAAATCCTACTATTCCACACATAATGCCTCTTTGTATTGATTGATAATATTTTTGACACTATATCTTTGTGCCTCTTTTTGACCATTTTCTTGATAGATAGAGTAGAGTTCACTATCATTGAGAAGTAGATTAATAGCTTCTCTAAGACTATTTTTGTCATCTATTGGGTATAAAATACCATATTGAGCCACTTCAATATCCTCTTTGAGTTGAAAGTCAATATCACTTGTTGGAGCAAGAATTTCTCTAGGTCCAGAGAGACAATCAGTTGAAATAACAGGTGTACCACACACCATAGACTCAATAATAACATTAGGAAATCCCTCTCCCTCCGAGGCTAAGATAAAAATGTCAGAAGCCGTAATATAGTTAAATGGGTTTTCTACTCGTCCTAAAAAGTGAACTCTAGGTAGTAAACCTTGTTCTTTAGTATAGGCTTTAAGATTTTGCTCCTCTACCCCATCTCCAATAATAAGCAGTTCAACATCTTTATCTAACTCTTTTAGTGTATTAATAACACTATAGAGTCTCTTTTCAGAAGAGAGCCTACCTACAGTTATAAGATACTTTCTATATTTTTTAAAAGTAAAATTCTCTATCTTCTCTTGTGATAGTTGTTCAATTTTTGTAATATTATGTGGATTATTAATAACAGTGTAGTCATTAACATAAGGAAAGTTTTTTAAAAACTCCTCTCGCATTCTTTGGGCAATAAAGATAACTTTATTAGCATATCTATAGAGAAATTTTATAAGATAGAAGTTAATCTTTTTTGCAAACCCTCCATCTTTTAGATTTCCAATACTTGTAACCTCAACTACTTGAACTTGATGTTTAGCTCCAAATAGTTTAGCTAAAAGGTTAGTAAAGTTTGCTCTGTATATATGGCTTTGGATTAATGGGGTATTATTCTTTTTAATATATCGCTTCAGCCTAATTGCCAATAGTGGAAGATATAGAAACTTCTTTAAATTACTATCATGTTTACTAAGGTTAGAGAGGTATGTAATCTTTACCTCTTTAGGAAGCTTGTAGACATTGTCATTTTCTATACAGAGTAGATTAACCTTTATGTTCTGTGCTACTAATTCATTAGCAACAATGGCTAAAATACGTTCTGCCCCACCAGAGGTTAATGAGTTTATAAATAGTGTTACTTCTTTTTTCATTAATAAAGCCTTTTTGAAAATTATAGCATATATGTTGTTTTATGTTAATTATTATTCTAAAAAGGGAGTTACTTTATGAGTTAGAAGATGTTCACCCTTCTTTTTGTCCTCTTTTATAATAGTTTTGAGTACTAAACCTATATTAGAAATATTTCTCTCATGAACTATCTTCTCTAGCTCTACAAGAGTTGATTTTTTTGATATACCCTCTTGAATCATAATAAGATTTATAGTTGCTAGTTTCATTAAACTTAGTGTCTCTACAGCATTATCATAAGGAGCTGTATCAATAATAATATAATCATATCTATCTTTTAAAAAATCAAGAAGTTCAGATAGCCTGTTTGAGAGTAGTAGTTCATAAGGATTTGGTGGTACAGGACCAGCAGGAATAATATCTAAATTTTTATAGTCAGTAGAATAGATAATATGTCCAATATTATCTCTTTTGCTTAAGTAGGTACTTACCCCTGCATATTGAGGTGCAATTCCAAAGTGTGTATGTAGACTTGGATTTTTTAGGTTCAAATCAACAATAATAGTTTTAAAATTTGCATTATTAAATGCTCCTGCAAGGCTAACAACAGTTGTTGTCTTACCCTCTCCTCTAGTTTTAGAGGTAATCAAAATAATATTTCCCTCTTTATCATGTTTAAATACATGTAGATTAGTAGCTAGTTTATGATAAGCCTCTTTTAGTGAAGTTGTAGCAAAAATAGCATTTTTATAAAAAGGGATAACTCCATATATTGGAAGTCTACTCATAAGTTGAATATCTTTTTTTGTGGCTACTTTATCTATGAGTAAAGCACGAATCAATGAGATAAATAGAGCAAATAGAACCCCAACAATAGCCGAAGCAATAAGTAGAATTAATCGTCTAGGTTTAATTGGTATATTAGATGTATATGCTTGGTCAACCACTTCATAATCAGGAGCTACTGCAACTTTAATTAACTCATTTTCAGACTTCTTTTCTAGTAGATATGTATACATTTTTGAGTTCACAGTATAATCTCTCTTTAGAGATATTAGTCTGTTCTCTTGTTGAGGAAGCTTTTTTAGAATTTTTTCATATCTATTTTTCTGCTTTTCAAGATTAATACGTTTTGCTGTTAGTGTAGATTTAAGATTTTTAATATTTAATAGAATTTTATATTTTATTCGTTTAATCTTTTTCTTGACATTAATTAATTTTGGGTATTTGTCTGTATATTCAGCCTTTAAATCTTCTTCTTGGGCTTGTAGTTTCTCTAATGTATCTATAAATTTAATAGTTGCTTGGTCATTAAACTCTAAAAGTGTCGGGCCAATAGCATCAAGGTTTCGATTGTTTAAGATAAAGGTAAGTAAATTTTTGGCAAGTTTCTCTTTTAATGTTAACTCCGATAGCTCTAAATCTATGCTACTAAGTTTAGTAAAGGAGTCTTGTATTTCTACCTTAGGGTCAATACTATTATACTCTTTATAGTGTTCTAACTCTTTTTCAGATTTTTCTAGTTTTTTCTTTAGAGAATCAAGTTGCACATTTAAAAAACTTAAAATCTTTTGATTGGTATCTCCCTTCTTTTTAAGACTCTCCTCTATATAGATTTTAATTAGAGTATCAATATATCTATTGGCACGTTTAGGTATGGTGTCTTGAAAAGAGATTTGAACTAAATTTGCCTTAGGGTCAATTTGAGAAACTTTTAGTCGGCTTCTTATAATTGTCTCATAAATATGACGTAAAGAGCCATTGAAAACAATTTGAATAGGTTGACTAAAAGATGCTTTTTTTGTAACTATTCCTGAAAAATATGGTGTTTGAATCTCTTGATTAAAAGGATATTTTTCAGACTCTCTAAGCTCTTTACTTGACAAGACAAATCCACTCTTTTTTGGAATAATCATAATTTTATGGTATGAATTTGCAGAAAATTCACCACTAAGCTGAATATCTATTGGAGAGTTTTCATACTCCTCAACCATTTTATGGTTCTTTTTTTGAAAATATTGTATTGAAAAGTCAACTTTTTCTAAAACTTTGCTATTTATTTTAAATGTTTGAAGACTCAATATCTCTTGTTTAATCCCTACGGTATTGGTTGTATTAATACTATCACGTAATAAATCGGCTGTTTTGAGTTGATGATTTATTTTAACTTTTATAATAGCCTTTGATTCATAAGTAGATGGAATAAAATATAAATAGCCATAAGTTGCTATTATTGTTA
>JALUKJ010000083.1:0-1901 GCA_027056615.1 Campylobacteraceae bacterium
GTTGATAATCTATCAAAGATAAATTTTTGAATACCATAAAAATCGCCACTAATTAGAAGCATCTCATCTTGCAATAGAGATGTTATATCTTTTGGTGTTTCGATTAAATCTTTAAACCTATTTTCATCACTAAAATAACTCATTCCATTTCCCTCTCCTATTTAAATTTGTTCGGTGTTACCGAACCTACAAATCAATAACCTCAATCCTACCAAGCCCCATAACCGTCTGTTTCCCAACACCAATTATCTCACCAAGTTTCAAAAGCTCATAACTTCTCTCATCTAGCCCCATAAAAGCCAACTCTCCAACAATACCGTCCATCTTCATTCGTTGCTTTTGACGGTTACTGTTACGAATCAATGACTTATAACTCAAAGCTTTCACAACGGTTGCATAACTTGGTGTATAGTCTAGCTTAAAAGCTTTTTCGCCACTGTTAAACTCTTGGGCTTTTTGGTAGATAGAGCGTAAGATGTCTTCTAGGTCTATATCGTCTCTTAGAAATCTGTTGTTCTTTTTAATTCTTAGTGGTGTGAGTAATTTTATCTTAATATTGGGACAAAAACTGTCTAGTTTGAAGGTTTTTTGTTCGATAAAATCGAACCTACGAAATGTTGTTCCATCATAGATAGCGTGACCATTTAGAAAAAACTCTATGTCATTAAAAGTATAGTTATTTTTAGTTAAGCCATTTTGAGTAAGTACCATCTCCAATGCACTCAACACATAAGGTAACCCCTCACAAGCATCATCAAAAAGGTAGAGTCCAAAGTCAAATCTACCACTCCCTAACACTATGTCAAATCGGTACTTATGAAAACTGTTTTTTTGTTCATAAAATTTGTAGTACAAACAAGAGTTTTGTGCAAAGCACCCCTCACAGTTGTAGCTAGGGTTTATACAGGTTACTTTTTTTAGAGCATACCCCATTGCCCCTCGTATCATAGAGCCTGTAAAGTAGGAGGGTTTGTGAGTGGTGTTGACTTTTACTTCTATGTGGTGGTAGTTCATAGTTTTTCCTATCTATAAAAATGCTTCGTATGTTTCTCTTTGCGTTTGTAGAGTTTTTTAGAAGCAATAGATGTAGTATACCCTCTTGCCTCTTTACGAAGTATTGCCAATTTATGAAAATCTCTTTTTTTCATAATTTTCTCCATATTTTAATTTTTAGGAGTATAGCAAAGTAGATGAACAAGATTTGTCTTTTAAAATAGTTTTTGGGAAAGTTTTAATACAGTCGTTTAGTTATTTGAAATAAATCCCCTATCACATTTCTGTAGTCGGGTCATGAGCATATACTGTTCATTTCAAAGGTACAACTAAAACGTTTCAATCCCCTATCACATTTCGGTAGTCGGGTCATACTCTTCTAAAGACTTATATCCAGAGCCTATTCTTTGTTTCAATCCCCTATCACATTTCTGTAGTCGGGTCATAGCTTATATTGTGGGAAACTCTTTAACTCTCATAAAGTTTCAAATAACTAAACAGTGCCATTTTATGGAACTATGCGAAAAAGTTCGCAAACTCATGGTTTAGAATACACCAACTTAGCTTGTTTTTTTCTTAAATAGGTTTGCAAACTAAAATTCGTCAATATTTACCTACAAAGCCCTTAAAATTAGACTTTATACAAAACTACTTCTTATTCTGCATATACTCTAAAAGCTCTTCTTTTTTAATATTGAGTTTAGAAACTACATCATCTATGGCTATTTGAAAATCTCTTATCATTACGATAGCTGTTTCAAAAACTCCTTGTTGTAATCCTTGTATCATTCCTGTTTGAATCCCCTGTTGCATTCCAATCTGAATACCCTCAGCTTTTCCCTCATCTAACCATCGTTGTGCAAGTGTTGGCATGGTGTTTTCTCCTTTCATATCTATAATTAGCTCTT
>JALUKJ010000083.1:1911-4997 GCA_027056615.1 Campylobacteraceae bacterium
TTCTTTCAAACCACTTAACAACACTATTTTATGGAACTATGCGAAAAAGTTCGCAAACTCATGGTTTAGAATACACCAACTTAGCTTGTTTTTTTCTTAAAGTGACCATATTTAGGGCTTTACTCCTTAAAAAAGTTCGCAAACTGAAATTGTTCAATATTTACCTACAAACCCCTTAAAATTGGACCTTTATATATTTTATACTTTTTAATGTCAAGCTCAAAAACAGAGAAGTTTACTCGGTAGCCATATCCCTCTAAAAGAGTGGCTACTTTGGTTCTGCTTTTTGTGTTGCTAATGTCATAGGTTAGTAGGAGTTTCATACTGTTCCTAAAAACTTTCTAAACAGTCTTTGAAAACAAAAACAACATATAAATTACATAAATAAAAAGTGTTGTAAAAAAATTTTTTAAAAACTCTTTAAAAAAATAGCTATGCACTCTAAAAGCTCGTAATTTCATTATTGTATATAAAAAACTAAATATAAATAAAATGACAACATTTGATATATGGTAACCCATATTTTCACCTAAAAATTCAATCATTATTCGCCTCCTTTACAAAAAAAGCTCCAACCCAGTTCACTACAAAAGAAATTCTTTGTGTTTTTACCAGCTTTCTTACCAACTTTTTCACTACCTTTATAAACCTCAACTAATTCACTTGGCAATGGTGCTTGTATCATTGTTGCACCTCGTCTATCATCATCTTCTCCATTAGAATCCTTTTCTCGCGTATGTGTATCTGCCTTATGCGTTGTTGTTGAACTTCTTGTATTTTGTTCTTCATTATTATTTGGCTCTTCTGCATATAATGCAGAGCAAAAAATGATTATTAAAGCAATAACTTTTAAATTTATTCTCATCCTAATAACCCCTCTAAAAACCCAATAACTGCTCCAACCATAGCAACAGCAATAAACAGAGATAAGAGTCCCAAAAACATTGAAATTACCCGTTCAAAAAAATCATCCATCTACATCTCCTTAATTTTTAAGATAAGTTATTATCTCAAAAAAGATGGACAAAAAGAGTCCTATAAAAAATAAAATGAAATTTATAGATTAATTTAAAAGAAAAGAAAAAAATGAGAAAAAAGTAGGCAAAAAGCCTACTGTAGATAAGTTATTAAATCACCCCTAAGTTCATCAACCAAAGATTGGGGAGAGAGCAACTTCAAGTCAGGTAACCACTTTTTAATAAAAGGTAATATTTCTATAGGCTGAGTATACTCTACAGAGAACTCAACTGAACCATCAGCATGAGTTGCAATAAACTTTTCAGATAAAAAGTGCTGTTTCATGTGTGGCTTAAAATATTTAGCAACTCTTGGAGAGGCTAAAATATAGGCTATTTGCTTCTCTTTGTTATATTTACTCATAGGGTTCTGAAAATTATTTATAAAATAATGATATGACTTTAGCTCTTTTTTAGGGATATTGTTGGTATAACTCTTCTTCGATATGTTCTCTAGTTTGTTTATAAAAGAGATACGCAAAAAACGAAACCCCTCTTTTTGGTCTATAATTGCTACATACCAATTTTGCTGCATAAAGATAAGTTTAAGAGGAGCTGCCTGTTTATGAACACGCTTTTTATCATAGGTATAGTGAATATCCAAATATTTTTTTTCGATTATTGCCTCTTTTAGAGTGCGAAAAATATCCTTTTGCTCCTTACTCTGCAACTCTTCAAAAGGAGAATTTTTATACAAAAACACCTCTCGCTCTTTTTTAGATATTTCATAGTTCATATCTTTAAAAATAGCATCATCCCATCTGTCAACCAAATCAAAAAACCAAGAGAAGTCATTGGTATTTTGCATAATCTTCTCGAATACATAAGAGGTATCTACCAACTCATAGACACTGTTTCTACCCTTTTTTACCTTGATAACATTGGAGTTGATTGTTGCCAAATCATTAAGGTGTCGTCCTAATGTTTTGGTGCTATAACCCAACTCTTGGGCAATCTCTTTGTCATTGGCTTTAATCTCTTTTTTCTCTACCAACAGCTCCATTAGTTTAAAAATGCTATCTATTTTTTTATTGTCTGCCATGATTACTCCTAAAACTTTCTAAATCTAACATGCTCAAAAATAGAAGTCTTAACAATCTTCCCATCACTCTCTTTCTCTACCACATTACGCTTGGTCGTAGCATAAACAGTCACCCCTGACAACGATTTAACAAACGAAGCTATGGCACAAGTAGCCCCAAAATCACCTTGAACCAAAACTACATCATCTTCATTCATATTCTCAATCAAAAAATCACGAACAGGTTGAAGATACTCTACTACATCTTCTAAATCAGCAGGTACATTAGACCAAATATTTTGTAAATCATCATCAAGTAGTAAAAATTCTTCAACCCCAAAAGAGCTTTTAGCATCAGTTATCTGTTCTGGTGTAAGTTTATGAGAGAAAAGTAGTATCATTTTTTTCATTGTTTAAGTCCTTTAAATAAATATGAGGAATTATACTCTTATTTAAGGACAAGTTTTGTCTTTTTACCTATTAGCCTCTCTAAATACTAACTTTGTCGGCATAAAAGTAAAATAGCTCTAAATAATAGCTTCGATATATATCATCTTTTATATTAACTTCTATCTCATCTTTATCGAAATCATTAACTTGAACATAGCCCCTATTGCTTTTTTGTATAAAAATAACTTTTTTATTTTTTCTCTTAATATAAGGTATCTCTATATCCATTAACTCTCTTGAATGCGTACTGAAAATCAATTGAGATTTAGACTCTAAAAACACTGTAAGAAGTTTTTTAATAATAGAGGGGTGTACATTATTTTCAGCTTCATCAATAACAAGAACTTTTGACTTTAAAACAAACATAAAATACAATATAAGTATGAGTTGCTTTGTTCCTTGTGACTCTAAATCAATAGATAACAGTTGCTCCAAATCACTATGATAAAGAGCAATATCTCTCTTTCCATAACGAATAGGCGTAATATCAATACTCTCAATTCCTATTTGTAAACCTTTTAAATTCTCGCTTAAAATAGTAAATATGCTATTTGACTCTTTTTCTTGATAAGAGCTTATGAGAATATCTTTTATATCTA
>JALUKJ010000084.1 GCA_027056615.1 Campylobacteraceae bacterium
CTAAATATCTATTTAACAACCCTCTTCAATTCATAAATATGATAAAATTATGCAAAAATTAATTAGGAAAAATATATGGAACTATTTGGAACAGATGGAGTACGTGGTTTAGCAGGTGGAAAACTTAATGCAATGAATGTAATGCGTTTGGCCGTTGCAGCTGGTGTACATTTAAGAAAAACAAGTAAATACAATAAAATTTTAGTTGGAAAAGATACCCGTCGTTCTGGTTATATGATTGAAAATGCTTTAGTTTCAGGTTTGACATCTGTTGGTTTTGATGTTATCCAAATAGGACCTATGCCAACTCCTGCTATTGCATTTATTACTGAAAATATGCGTTGTGATGCAGGAATTATGATTACAGCTTCTCATAACCCTTACTATGACAATGGTATTAAATTTTTTGATGCCAATGGTAATAAGCTAAACCGTAAGAGTGAATCTCAAATTGAAGAGATTTTTCATGATATGCAACAGATAGAAGATGCCTTTGTAACAAAAAAAGCAATAGGGCGTTCGGTACGTATAGATGATGTTATTGGACGATATATTGTCCACATTAAAAATTCATTTCCAAATTATTTCTCTCTTGTTGGTAAAAGAGTTGTAGTAGACTGTGCTAATGGTGCAGCATATATTGTAGCACCCACAGTATTACGTGAATTAGGTGCAGAGGTAATTGTATTATCTGATAAACCTGATGGATATAATATTAACACCAATTGTGGAGCAACTCATCCAGAAGCATTGACTCAAAAAGTAATTGAGACTCGTGCTGATATTGGGATTGCTTTAGATGGAGATGCTGATAGAATTGTGATTGTTGATGAAAATGGTGAAGTAGTAGATGGCGACAAACTTATTGGGGCATTAGCTATTCATCTTAAAAATTCAAAAAAGTTAGCTAATAATAAAGTAGTTGCTACAGTTATGAGCAATGGTGCGTTGGCTGATTATTTAAAGTCTTATGATTTAGAGTTAGAGCGTAGTGATGTTGGAGACAAAAATGTTTTATCTGTCATGAAAAAGGTTGGTTCAAACTTTGGTGGAGAGCAGAGTGGGCATATTATCTTTTCTGATTTTGCAAAAACAGGAGATGGTCTAGTCTCTGCACTACAAGCACTAGCTTATATGAAAGAGACCAATAAAACAGTAAGTGAAGCATTTAATATATTTAGACTATATCCTCAAGAACAAGCCAATATTAAAATTTCTCATAAATTAGCTATTGCTGATATTAAAGGTGCAAAAGAGTTATTTGATGAGATTGAAAAAGCAGGTATGCGTCATTTAGTACGTTACTCTGGTACAGAGAATCTTATGCGAATATTACTTGAAGGTAAAGACCAAGTATTACTTTTAAAAATGATGGATAAAACTGTAACTTTTTTTAAGAAAGCATTACAGTAATGATACGTAATATATTAATTTTTTTATTAGTAACTATTGGTACATTTGTTATTGACCAAAACTTAAAAATAATGGCAATGGATGCTGTTAATGGTGTAGAGTATATGACTATTGCAAAAGGAGCTTGTATTGACCTTGAATTACATTACAATCAAGGTGTTGCTTTTTCACTTTTAGAATTTTTAGGAGATAATCTAAAGTGGCTACAACTTGTTATGATTTTAGGAATTATAGTTTTTGTCTTCTATGAAGGTTATTTAAAAAAATATGCCTTTGCACTAGGTCTAATAATAGGTGGAGCATTAGGAAATCTATATGACCGTTTTGTTCACCAAGGTGTAGTTGACTATGTAGCTTGGCACTGTGGATTTAATTTTGCTGTTTTTAACTATGCAGATGTTATGATAGATTTAGGTGTAGCAATTATATTGCTTATAAGCTATTTTGATTATAGACGAGATAAGGCTACTCAAAGAGGATAAATACCACAAACCTTATCTCAAAAAGATTAATCTACAAGAAGTATTTTAACTTTATCTCCTGCATATTTAGGTTCATCTTCTTCAGAGGTTACTAAAAGAGCAGTTGAGCCTAACATATTAGTTAAAATGGCTGAAGAACCTGACTTTTTACCATCAAAATCTATAAAATATTGACCATGCTCTAAACTATAGTGACAAGCTGTAAACTCCTCTTTTTTAATATGTTTATTAAAAGGAACTTTCAACGTTGCTTCAACCATTCGTAAAGAAGATGAAGTATTTTGTAATTTAGCAATTAAAGGAACTACATAAAGTAATGCTGTCACTGTTGACGAATAGGCAAACCCAGGTAATCCAATAATAAATTTATTATCCTTTCGTGCTACCATAATATGTTGACCTGGTTTTACACGAACTCCTTTAAATAACACTTCACATCCAAGCTCAACAATCACATCTTTAACAAAATCAAAATCTCCAACACTAACACCACCTGTAGTAACAACAATATCACTCTGCTCTAATGCAGAGGCAACATGCTTTAATATATTCTCTTTATCATCAGCAATACACCCTAACTGTATTGGTTCACCATCATACTTCTTAACCAATGCCTCTAAAATATAGTTATTTGAGCTTCGTATCTGTGAATTTGAAGTTTGATATTCACCTAATTCTAATAGCTCTGAACCTGTTGAGAGGATGGCTACTCTAGGCTTCTCATAAACTAAAGGTGATACCACATTTAGACTTGCCATAACTCCAATATCTGCAAAGTTTATCTTTGTTCCCTCTGTAATTAGCGTTTGCCCTTTTTTATAGTTCTCACCCACTGCTCGAACAGAAAATCCATAAGGAACTTCTTCATTAATGACAATCTCATCCCCCTCAACCGTTACATTCTCAATAGGAATAAGTGTATCTGCCCCTTTTGGCATAAGTGAACCTGTAAATGTTTTAATACACTGCCCACCAATCACCTCATCGACCAAATCAGAACCTGCTGGATTTATACTAGAGATTTTTAAGCGTTTTAAAGGTAGGTCTTCATGTTTAATAGCATATCCATCCATAGCAGAGGTTGGAAACTCTGGGGAGTTGTGGTCTGCTATAATATCTTGGGCTAATACATACCCCAATGTATTAGTTAGATATTTCTTAGATTTTTTATAATTTGTAATCTCTATATCATTGAGAATTTCCATTGATTTGTTGAAGTGCATAAATGCCATTCTATTTTTCCTTTTTTATATATTTTTACTCGTTCCCATCCGTCCTCGGCAATGCCAATGAAATAAGCTCAAATCCTGTAGGTTCGATTTTATCGAACGTTATATTAAAATTCAATTTCTATAAATATCATTTTATTTATGGTATTTGGTTTTGACGTTCGATGAAATCGAACCTACAGTTTTTGAATATTTATTCCTTAATTCATTGGCATTGCCGAGACGGTGGGAACGAGATTATATTGGTGCGATAGCAATCGCACCCTACGCTAACAATCCACTACCACTCATTGGAGTGCTTCTATCTTCTGCGTAAATTCGTTTCCCATCTTTAACATCATACTTCCAAATTGGAGCATTGGCTTTAAAGTCCTCTACAAACTCATCAATAAGCTCTAGTGCCACCCGTCGTTTTGGTGAAAAAACAGCTGAAATATAAGAAGAAGTATGCACAGGTACATCACCAATAGCATGAGCCATCTTTACCTTTGCTCCTAACTTCTCAGCTCTTTTTACCCAACCTTGAAACCACTGTTCTAAAATAGGCTCATAAATGTCAAAACTTAACGCTTCAATCCCATCTTCTGCACGAATTGTTCCTACAAAAGGGATATAAGCTCCATAGTTGGAGTTATTCTCCTCATTTAACCATTTTGAAAAGATAGTCTCTACATCAAGTGAACCATGATACAACTCCATTTTAACCTCCACACACAGGAGGTAATATTGAAATTTTATCTCCCGATTTTAATACCATGCTTAAATCTGCTGTCATCTGGTCGTTTACAGCTACAGCACACTTGGCTAACCATGGAGCAATTGTCTCAATATTTTGTAATTGAATTGCTACATCTGCTAAGGTTTTTGCCTCTAGTTCTAATACCTCTTGTGAGATTGGTCCTAGAAATTCTACTCTTACCACACACTCTCCCTTTTTCAACAAGTTTATTTATCTGCTTGATATTTTCCTCGTCCCCAACGAGACGGTGGGAACTAGTATTAGGTGATTATAAAAGTTGTTTGATATAATCATGCTTAATTTTTTTATGAAAGAGATGAACTGTGAAATTTGGCTCTATTAGCTACCTTAACCTCCTACCCTTTCAAGTTTTTTTGAAACGCTACCTTCGTGACTCTGGTTTAAAAAAAGGATTAGCCTACCGAAAAAATGTCCCAAGCCAAATCAATAAAGCTCTACACAAACGCCAAATTGACGCAGGATTTATCTCTAGTATAGAATCAACAAAATACAAATGTACTAACTTAGGTATTATTGCCAATAGAGCTGTCTATTCCGTATTTGTCCTAAAAGGTGAAAACAGAAGTGACCATGAATCTGCTTCCTCTAACCGTTTAGCTAAGGTTTTAAATCTAAAAGGTAGAGTTCTTATTGGTGATAAAGCTCTTGTCTACTATCTAAATGGTGGTAAAGGCATAGACTTAGCTACCCAATGGTACAAAAAAACTAAACTTCCTTTTGCTTTTGCACGTCTATGTTACACTTGTCATGGTAAAACTGTAGAAAAAATAGCAAAAAACTTTAGTAAACAACCAATAAAAATACCCCAATACATTTTAAAACGTGAAGCTCACAAAAGAGGCATAACTCCAAAGCAACTACAATGGTATTTAAAACATATTGAGTATAATATGACCTATAAAGCTAAAAAATCTTTAAAATTATTTTTAAAAAAGAGTAATAAAATATGAAAATCGCCATTGTAAAACTCTCTGCCATGGGAGACATTATCCATGCCATGGTTGCCCTACAGTTCATTAAAAAAGCAGACCCTAATATTGAGATAGATTGGATTGTAGAGGAGAGTTTTATACAAATTTTAGAGAATAATCCTCATATTGACAATATTTTA
>JALUKJ010000085.1 GCA_027056615.1 Campylobacteraceae bacterium
GAGTAAAAAAGAGTTTGAAAGAAAATTAGAATATCATATTTATAGAGGTTACTCTATTTTAAGTAGTTCATTAAAGGCAAATGGTAATATTTATGAATTTTTATTGCAAGAGTTTATCAATTAATAATATGATATATATTTGAATGAGCCAACAATGCGACTAACTCCCCAAGAACAAAACGCCATAAAAGAAACCTTTATAAAAACCTTCAAAACAGGCAAAATCTACCTCTTCGGAAGTCGTACCGATGATACTCAAAGGGGTGGAGATATTGACTTATATATTGTCTTAGACTATAAAGAGAGTCCCCAAATACTCTTTGATAAAAAGATAGAGTTTTTAGGTAGGTTACAAGATAAAATAGGTGAACAGAAAATAGATGTTATAATCTCAAAAGATAAAAATAGAGCCATTGAAAAAGAGGCTTTTAGCACAGGGATAGAGTTGTGAATATATACCAAGAGAAGTTAGAGAGAATTTTTAGTGAGTGTAGAAAACATAAAGCAAGAGTTAAAAGTAGTGCTAAAGAGATGTCAAGTTTTATGCCACTTGATGCCAAACGGTATGAAAACTTAGGAAGATAAAGAGGTTCAGGTTATAGACCAGTTTCTCTTTAGATTTGCTAAACTTCAAGATGCCATGGGAGAGAAACTTTTTAAAACACTACTTCTTGCTTTAGATGAGAAGGTGGAGAATCGACCTTTTATTGATATTTTAAATCGAATGGAGAAAATTGAGCTACTTAAAAGCGTACAAGAGTGGCGAGATTTGAGAGATATACGAAATGAGTTGGCTCATAACTATGATGATGACCCACAAGAGAGTAGTATGGTTATTAATAAAATATATGAAAAAAGGGATATACTACTCGAAATCTTTGATAGGATAGATGAGTATTATCAATCTGTAAGGTTTGAAAAAAAACATTAAAATAGAGGAAAAAAATTATGCCAAGATATATAAATAGAAAAAACAAAGAGTACTTTTTACACAAAGGTCAAACAAAAACAGGGAAAGAGAGATACTATTTTTCACAAAAGCTTAGTGGTGCTACAAGTGGAAGAGTTCCTGATGGATATGAGGTTTATGAAGCTCCTAATGGCTCTTTTCATATAAGAAAGATTCAAGAACAGATTATAACAGATGAAGAGAAGAAAATTGTTGAAGATGGATTAAAGAAGTTTACTAATTTAAAAGATTTTAAAGTTTATGTTAAAAAAAATATAATCTCAATCTATACCCCAATTCAAGATATTGATGTATTGGTAGATATAATGAGTAGATATCAGAAGAGTGTTAGCAAAGAGGATAGAGAGTTTCTGCAAACAACTATAGAGTATAAAACAGAGATGCAATTTGTTTTAATTGACAAAAAAGAGAGACTTTTTAACGTACAGCGATACAACTATAGAGGCAGTATAGATGATTGGATGGATATAGACTTTTTTCAACCACTTGATGAGTTAGTAGAACTTTATGTAGGATACTTGGGTAAAGAGAGTTTTTTTGAACTCTATTGAATAAATTTATTTGGATAGGGGATAGATATCCTATCGAACTCATGTTATTATTATAGACGCGTTGATACTATCGTCCT
Organism: Campylobacteraceae bacterium; assembly: GCA_027056615.1. Taxonomy (GTDB): domain Bacteria; phylum Campylobacterota; class Campylobacteria; order Campylobacterales; family Sulfurovaceae; genus UBA1140. The sequence continues at coordinate 1,599 of JALUKJ010000085.1, forward strand.
CTTCCCTCTCCATAAGCCTCTATCTGCTTTTTACTAACAAGTTGGGCTAGATATTTCTGAACGGTACACCTTGCAAGAGCTGTATGTTCCACTATCTTAGCTGTTGTTAATTGGGGATACTTTTCAAACAGTTCCAATAGTATATTTTCTATTTTGTTCATGTTGTTCTCTTTTTAATTGTGCATTAATGTGCATATTGTAGTATTTTTAAGGAAATTTTTATCTTATTTTATGGATTTATGATTTCAATAGTTTTTTGTTATGATTAGAATATGAAAGAGTCAAAAACCCAAATCTACTACAATCAAAACCACAAAGAGCTAATAACCTGAGTTCGACGGAATATCCTATCCACAATTTAATTCAAAAAAATTCCAAATGCAACTAAAGTGGCATTTTTTTCCTCTCCTCCTACATTATAATTCTCTCATATTTAGCCAAATAAGTACCTGACCATAATAAAAGATATATTTTAACGATAAGAAAAAGGTACAGGTACAAGGCAGATTTTTGCAGGACTAGCCGTAGCTAATTCAAGAAAATCTAACGTAGTAGATGTGCCTTTTTCTTATTGCCCGTAGGGTGAAATGATTTTGCCTCATCTTTGCACGAAAATATCTTTGAATTAGCTAAGGTTAGTCCTTCAGATATTTTCGCACAAATCTAAGGCAAACTCATTTCATTAAAATATGTCATTTATTATGGTCAGGTACTTAGGTTAAAAAAATAAAAAATTAAGGAATAAAACATGTTAGTAAAAAGATACGAACCATTTAACGATATTAGAAAAAGTTTTGACCTTGTAAATGCAATTATGAATACCATTGGAGAGCAGACAGCTACTCAACAACAAGAGAATGTAGTTGACTTTCGTCCAAAGGTAAATACTCGTGAGACAGAGGATGCTTACCATATTGAAGTAGAGCTTCCAGGTGTTAAGAAAAAAGATGTAGACATTAGTGTAGATGGAAATATTCTTACTATTTCAGGGGAAAGAAATGTAAGAGATGAGGTTAAAGATGAAGACTATCATAAAGTAGAGAGTCGTTATGGTCTCTTTTCACGAAGTTTTACACTACCTGAAAAAGTAGATATTTCAAATATTGAGGCTGAGTTTGTTAATGGAGTTTTAGAGATTGCCATTCCAAAACTAAAAGTAGATACTTCAAGTAAAAAAATTGAGATTAAGTAATAAGGAGTTTATAATGAGTGTAACAAAAGATAAAATTATTGAAAACGGAAAAGAGTTAGTTAACGCTGTTGAAGAGAAAGTTGAAAAAGGGTTAGAGGTAGCAAAAGAGACTTTGGGAAATGTTGCTAGACACCTACCTTTGGCAAACTTTGCTAAACATAGCCCTGATACTTATGATATTGAGATTGATTTACCAGGGGTAAACAAAGATGAGATTGAACTTAAGATAGAAGATGACTACTTAACAGTTAATGCTATTAGAAAGACAAAAGATGAGGTGAAAGAGAGTGATTACTACCTTTGTGAGAGCAGTTATGGGCTTATTTCTCGAAGCTTTGTTTTACCAAAAGATGTAGACAGAGATAAAATATCAGCCAACTATGAAGATGGTAGACTCTATATCTCTTTAGAGAAAGAAGAGGCTAGAAAAGCACGTAATATTTCAATTAAATAAGGAGATTAGTGATGAAAAATAGATTCTTAAAAACCATACTTTTAGCTACTGTTCCTATGGTAGCAATTCATGCAGATAGTAACTTGACCAAAAATCCTTTGGCTGATGACCCAATTTTTCAGCATTTTCAAAAGTTACAACAAGATATGAATAAAATGTTTGAAGAGTTCAATAAAAATGCCTTTAAAGGGGTAGCTATTGACCCAAATTTTGAAAAGGGTTTTTCATTTAAGCCTGATACTGACCTAAAAGATAAGGGTGACAGTTATGAGTTAAAAATGGATTTAGCAGGTATGGACGACAAGAGCATTAAGATTGATGTTCAAGGAAACTACCTAAGTGTTACGGCTAAAAGTGAAGAGAGTAAAGAGAAAAAAGAGGGTGGAAAGATTATCCATCAAGAGCGTCATGTAGGTATGGTACAGCGTGGAATGACTTTACCAAAAGATGCAGATGTAGAGCATTATAAAAGTGACTATAAAAATGGTGTTTTAACCATTACTGTACCAAAAAAGAAGTAAAATAGTTGGAATTAAAATATAAATCAAATTCCAATATGCATTCCCAACGAGGATGTCAATGCCATTGAATTAAGCCCAAATCCTGTAGGTTTGATTTTATCGAACAAAAAGTTGAGGCCCATAAAACAATCCGTTCGATGAAATCGAACCTACAGTTTTTGAATATTTATTCCTTAATTCATTGGCATTGATGAGGACGTTGGGAACTAGAGGGATAATAAAAAATAAAAAGGAGTGTGTGAATGGAACAATTTAAAACGTATGTATTAATGATAGGATTGACCCTCCTTTTTATTTGGTTTGGTGGTATGATTGCTGGTCAAACAGGTATGATTCTTGCTTTTCTTGGGGCAATGGGTATGAATTTCTATGCATACTTCTACTCTCATGAGCAGGTACTTGAACACTATCATGCTATTCCTGTAAGTAGAAGAGAAGCTCATGGACTCTATGAGATTGTTGAGCGATTGACTCGTAGGGCAAATTTACCAATGCCACAACTCTATATTATTCCTGAAGAGATGCCAAATGCTTTTGCTACAGGTCGAGACTATGAACATGCAGTTGTAGCAGTAACAGAGGGGCTTTTAGAACTCTTAGATGAAGATGAGGTAGAGGCTGTTGTGGCTCATGAACTAAGTCACATTAAACATTACGATATGCTTATAGGAACTATTACAGCAACCATTGCAGGTGCTATTGCAATGTTGGCAAATTTTGGAATGTTCTTTGGTGGAAGTAGTGATGATGATAGACCAAACCCTATTGTGATGTTGATTTTAATGTTTGTTATGCCATTGGCTGCGACCATTATTCAGATGACGGTTAGTAGAAATCGTGAGTTTATGGCTGATGAGGGTGCAGCAAGAATGACAGGACACCCAGAGTGGTTACAGAGTGCTTTACAAAAGCTTGAGTACTATGCAAGAGGTATGGTCATGCCAGAGGCTGAACCACAAACGGCTCATATGTTTATTGTCAATCCATTTACGGGTAAAGATTTTTCAATGCAACAGCTTTTTAGTACCCATCCAACTACTGAACAACGTATTGAACGGTTGGAGGAGTTGAAAGAGTGGGTTAGGTAGTAGAATTTTTAAGTTACTCTACAAAACTTGCTAAATCATTTTTAACTGATATTACATCTATATATACTTGAATCTCTTCTTCTGAAATACCAAATGCTTCACTAAAAGAGAAAAATAGCTCTTGCTCCTCTTCATCTGCACTACCATCAGCCAAAAGAATATCAATTAAGTTAGCTAAAATAGTAAATTTTTGGTCTTGGGTTAACTTTTCATTTGCCTCTTTTTGAAATGCTTGTAGGTCTTGTTTTTTAGAGTATTTTCTAGAGAGAGAAACAAGCTCTTCTGCATCTCCAATAGCATAAAGTTTAACTGCTAAATAGTTCATCTCTTCATCAGAAACCTCCCCATCTACTGACATCATATATATCATACTTGTTGCTAAAGCAATTGCTGGTGTTAATTCTGTATTTGATGAAAATTTATCAAAAAATCCCATATTGTTCTCCATAATTATTTAATTTAAAAAGCGAAGTATAGCACCTTTTTTCGGCTTTTAATCATAAAATAGAAAAAATAAATAGAGGTGAATAAAAAATAGTAAAAGTAGTGGTTTTTAGAGTATGATTTGAGCTACTAGATTTCTAAACAATTTAAAAAAACTACAATATAATTCATTTTAAGAATTATAAGGAAGCCCAAATGTCAAATAAAACAACTATAAAATGTCCAAATTGTCAAATTCAAATAGATGTAAATGAAATTTTATATCATCAACTTGAAGATGAGTTAAAAGAGAAAAGTTTAGTTGAACAGAAAAAAATTGAAGAGAAAAATAGAAAGAGAGAACTTAAATTAGAACAAGAGTTTAATAACCTTAAAGTACAAGAGGAAAAATTTGAAGAGGCATTGAGAAAAGCAACTAAAGAGCAACTAAAACGAGAAAAGAAGAAACTTTATGATGAGCTTAAGAAAGAGTTTCTTTTAGAACAGAGTGAATCTATGGCTTTACTTCAAAAAGAGTTGAATGAAAAATCAGAACAAGTAAAAGAACTAAATAATTCTAAAATGGAGATAGAGAAGTTAAAACGTGAAAAAGATGAGTTGGCTTCTAAGTCTAAAATGGAAGCAGAGTTAGAGCTTAGTAAACAGTTACAGCTTGAAAAAGAGAAGATACAAAAGGCTTTGTCCGAGGAGAACGAACTTAAACTTAAACAGAAAGATGAACAGATAGAGCAGATGAAACGTGATATTGAATCGGCTCAACGTAAGGCAGAACAGAGTTCTATGCAAACCCAAGGAGAGGCACTTGAACTCTCTATTGAGTCTTGGTTGGCTTCTCAATTTCCTTTTGATACTATTGAAGAGGTAAAAAAAGGCTCATTTGGAGCAGACTGTACACATACTGTTCATACACGAGAGATTCAAAATTGTGGAGTTATATGTTATGAGTCAAAAAATACTAAGGCTTGGTCTGATGGCTGGGTAACTAAGTTAAAGCAAGATATGCTAAAAGTAAATGCAGATATTGGAGTACTTGTAACCTCTGTGTACCCAAAAGAGATGAAACGTATGGGCTTTGTTGATGGTATTTGGGTTTGTAGTTTAGAGGAGTTTAAAGGCTCAGTTTCTTTGCTTCGTGAGTCGCTTATTAATGTGCAAAAGAGCGTACAAAAAGAGGAGAATAGAGCTGACAAAATGAGTCTACTCTATAGCTACATGATAGGCAATGAATTTTCAATGCAGATGAAAGCTATTGTTGATGGGTTTATGAAGATGCAAGAGGAGTTAGATAAAGAGAAACGCTCATTAATGGCTTCTTGGAAACGTCGTCAAAAGACTATTGATGGGGTTTTAGCCAATACAACAGAGATGTATGGTTCTTTACAAGGAATTGCTGGGAGTTCAGCAATTGTTCATATTGATGCGTTAGAATTACCTTATGATGAAGAGAAGGAGTAAATATGAAAATGTCAGTTGAAAAAAGGGCTACGGTTGTAGCTACTATTGTTGCAACTATTCTTACTTTTGTTAAGTTTTTTATTGGGGTGGCTTCTGGTTCTGTGGCTGTTTTGGCTTCAGCTATTGATTCTCTTTTAGATACACTAATCTCTATTTTTAACTTTTTTGCTATTAAAAAGTCTGAAGAGAAAGCTACTGATGAGTTTCAGTATGGAAAAGGAAAGATTCAAGCCATTGCTGCCGTTATTGAGGGGACAGTTATTACTATTTCAGGGCTTTATATTATTTATGAAGCCATACAAAAAGCTTTGCATGGCTCGGAAACAGAACTTTTAACTTCTGCTATTTTGGTAATGGTTATCTCTATTGTAGTCACTTTTGCTTTGGTTCGCTATCTTCTTTCTGTTTCAAAAGCTACTAACAACTTAGTTATTAAATCAGATGCATTACATTATCAAACTGACTTGTGGTCAAATGGAGTAATTTTACTCTCATTGGGGATAGTTTATTTAACAGGTTGGGAGATAGTTGATGCTCTTTTTGGATTTGGAATAGGAATCTATATTATCTATTCAGCTTACGAGATTATAAAAGAGGGAGTACTTATTTTACTTGACCGTGCATTAGATAAAGAGATAGTAGAGAAGATTAAAAAGATAATTGAATCCCATAAAGAGGTAAATGGTTACCATTGGTTAAAGACAAGAACTGATGGAAAGGTTAACTTTGTTGAGTTTCACTTGGTATTACAGCCTAACTTATATTTAATAGAAGCACACCGTATATCTGATGAGATAGAGGAGCAGATAATGAAACTAGATACTACAAAACCATGGGTAATTACCCCTCATTATGACCCTTTTGATGACTCTGAAATAAATGAGTGCTTTGCTTCTGGTCAAGTAGTGTGTAAAAAGTTATGATTTATCTACTTTCACCATTAAAAAAAGAGGGGGTTACCTCTCTTCCTATGATTTCATTTAAGGTTGTAGCTCACAAGATAGATTTCTCCTCTTGTGATACTCTTATGTTTACCTCAAAACAGGCTGTGGTTTCTGCTAATTCTATTGATAAGTCTTGGAAAAAGATATCTTGTATTGCTATTGGTGGAGCTACTAAAAATAAGATAGAGGAGTTAGGGGGTAGGGTGATTTACTATCCTAAAGAGTTTTATGGTGAAGCCTTGGCTAAAGATATTCAAGCCTTTTTTTCAATTAAAAAAATTCTTTATCTTCGTCCTAAAGTAATATCTTTTGATTCAAAAGCATATTTAGAAAAAGTTGGTATAGATTTAGAAGAACAGATAATCTATGAGACCTCTTGTGTGAAGTATGCTAAAGAGCAAAAGCCTAAAGAGGGTGCAGTTATTATCTTTACCTCTCCCTCTACTATAAAATGTTTTTTTAAGAACTTTGATTGGGATAGCTCTTATACGGCTGTTTTAATTGGAAATGCGACTAAAGAACATCTTCCAAACTATTGTAAACTTGTTGTGGCTGATGAGCCTTTGATTGAAGCTTGTATTAAAAAAGCCAAAGAGGTTGAAGAAAATCGCTAGAAATAGTGACTTTTAGTTTGATTTTTGCTATAATTCTTTTACCTGAATAGTTCGACTACTGTTATATGTGGTCCAACATTATCTATTGTGGGACATGTAGTTGATTGGTGTGTGGATGACTTCGTTTGAGTGAGCAATGCTTACAAGAAGCTGTCTCCTAAAAATCACTCTCTCCTACACCGTTGGCTTTTTAGGGCCGGCTTCTATGCAGAACGGCTATTTGGGCATAACCTCTTTTTGAGGTTACCTCTCTTAATATCCTCTTACTTTATTTAAAGCAACCTTATCTATAGAATCAATAGTGTATAATTTTAACAATTATAAAATTGGAGAATCATAAGTGAATGTATTAGTTATTGGTGCTGGTGGACGAGAGTATTCTATTGGAATGGCACTTAGAAAAGATGAGAACGTAGAGTCACTATATTTTGCCCCAGGAAATGGTGCAACAGATGAGTTGGGAGTTAATTTAGATATTTCAGATTTTAATAAATTAGCTGATTTTTGTGAAGCTAATGATGTTGAACTTACAATTGTAGGGCCAGAAGCTCCTTTGGTAGAGGGGATTGCTGACCTATTTGAAGAGCGTGGGTTAAAGATTTTTGGCCCATCGGCTAAAGCTGCACAGCTAGAAGGTTCTAAGATTTTTATGAAAAACTTCTTGGCACGACACAATGTACCAACAGCAAAATATATTGAGACAGACTCTATAGAAGAGGCGTATAAGTTTATTAATACGCTTGAAGCTCCTATTGTGGTTAAGGCAGATGGTCTTTGTGGTGGTAAAGGTGTGATAATTGCCAAAAATCATAACGAAGCTAAAAAGGCTGTTGGAGATATGCTCTCTGGAAATGCTTTTGGTGAAGCTGGAACTTCTATTGTAGTTGAAGAGTTTTTAGATGGTTATGAACTCTCTGTTTTTGCTATATGTGATGGTGAAGATTATGTAGTACTCCCTGCTGCACAGGACCATAAAAGACTACACAACAATGACCAAGGACCAAATACAGGTGGAATGGGTGCTTACGCTCCAACGCCTTTGGTTAATGATGAGATTTATAAGAAATTAGATGAGCGTGTTATTGTTCCTACTCTAAAAGGTATGAAAGAGGAGGGTATGCCTTTTAAAGGGGTACTTTTTATTGGTGTTATGGTCGTTAAAGGTGAACCAATTATCTTAGAATACAACGTGCGTTTTGGTGACCCTGAGTGTGAAGAGTTAATGCCTCTGCTTAAGTCTTCTGCTCTTGATTTGTTCTATAAAGGGGCGACTAATGACCTTAAAAACTTAAAGATTGAGTTTCATGATAAGTTTGCAGTAGGTGTTGTAATGGCTTCTAAAGATTACCCTTATAAGAGTTCTGCACCTGCTGAGATTATTGTAGATGAGATAGTTCATGATGAGATTTTTGCTCAACATGCACACATCTCTTATGCTGGAGTAACACGAGATAAAGAGGATGGTAAACTTTATGCTACAGGTGGTAGAGTATTGGTCTGTGTAGGATTAGGAGATACAATTGAAGATGCTCAAAAACGAGCCTATATGTTGGTTGGGCAAGTTCATTTTGCAGGAAAACATTGTCGTACAGATATTGCTTATCAAGTTTTAAATAAATAGTAATTTGGATATTGATGCGTAGCTTTTTTCTTCTATTTTTATTTTCACTACTTCTTGTCTCAAAAGATACAGTGGAGGTCTTTTCAGGACAGATGACTTCAACAAAAAATCATTTCCATGCAACTGGAGGTGTTGTTTTATTGTATGATGGAGCATTGCTAAAAGCTAAAGAAGCTACCTATGATAAAAATGAAGCTTTATTAAAACTCTATGGTAATGTAGAGATGATACGTGGAGATGAAAATAGAGTTTTTTCAGAGACTTTAGAGATAAATACGACCAATAAAAAGATTGATTTTAAAAAATTACTTTTAACCACTGCTGATAATTTGTGGATTGATGCAAAAAGTGCAGATAGAGATAAGGAAATCTATAAAATTAAAAACTCAACACTTTCATCTTGTAATCAAAAAAATCCAGAGTGGAAAATAGAGTTTTCAGAAGCATTGTATAATAAAAATAAAAATTATATGACTCTAAGTGATGCTAAACTTAGTTTTTTTAATACTCCTGTTTTCTATTTCCCTTATTTAGCTTTTCCTACTATTAATAAACGGACTACAGGGTTACTATTTCCATCTCTTCAATTATCTTCTGAAGAGGGATTGATATATCAACAGCCATTTTTCTATGCTCCAGTAGAGAATTTTGATATGGAATTTAATCCTCAAATAAGAACAAAGAGAGGTTCAGGAATACATGTAACTACTAGATTTATAGACTCTAATAGTTCTCAAGGTAAGTTCAAATTTGGGTATTTTAAAAATTTTGATTCTTATGCCAATAGCAATAATTTTAATAGAGAGCATTATGGAGCAGAGTTTTTATATCACTCTACCAACTTTATTCCTAAATCAGATTTATTAGATAATTATCAGCAGGGTTTATATTTCAATACAACATATTTGAATGATTTAGAGTATCTGAATCTACAAAAAGATTCAGCTAGTTCGTTAATATCTACAAATTTAGTTGAGTCTAAAATCAATGCATTTTTATATGATGAGAAGGATTATTTAGGTATCTATGCTAGATATAATATAGATACAAGTAAACGAAATAATCATGATACAATTCAAGAGATACCTGCTTTACAATATCATAGTTTTATGAAATACTTCTTATCAGATAAACTTTTTTATACTTTTGATGCAAGAGTTCATAACTATACAAGAACAGAGGGAAGTAGAGCTTTTCAAACAGAGTTTGATTTACCTGTAACTTATTATGATTCATTTTTTAATGACTATTTAGACCTATCTTTAACTGAAAATCTCTATTTAAGCGATGTATTTTTTTCCAATTTAAAGAAAAAAGGAGAGGATTATCGTTTTTATAGAAATTTCCATACTTTGGAAATTTCATCAGATTTGAGTAAGCAGTATGGCTCAAACGTTCATACTATTCATCCATCTCTTGTCTATACTAAGCCAAGTTTTGAGAAAGAGAAACCATTTGAATATAAAAATTTAAATCCAGAACAAAAAGAGCTTTTTGTAACACATACAGAGTTAGAAAATCTCTCTTTAGGTTTGAGTCAATACTATTATAATTCAAAGTTAGATTTAAATCTTTTTCACCGTATGGGATTTATAAATTATCCTCATTCAGATTTACCACAAGGTGACCTAAACAATGAGTTTGGATATACTAAAGATAATTTTAATTTCTATTCAAATCTTTTTTACTCTTTAGATAAGAAGAAGCTACACTCCTTGACAACAACAGTAGGTTATACTAAAAGTGATTATGATATAATAATGACACATTTTTATAATTATGATTTAATATTGGATAAAGAAGCAACAAGTTTTCTACATACTTCACTTACTCATACTTTTAATCAGCATAACCAATGGTATGCTAGTACCGATTTTGATTTGTCAAATTCATTCACTCATCAGTGGAATATTGGTTGGATACATCGTCAAAAATGTTGGGGAGCAAAGTTAAGTTTTGGGCAGGAACAGATTCCAAATGTAGATACATCATTTAGAAATACATCACTCTATTTTGAGATAAGTTTGAATCCTTTAGGTTCTATTTCTAAAAATATAGAAAAAGATTTTTCAAGGCGAGGTAATAGATAATGAAAACAGAAGCAAAAATTGGTCTCTTTATTACAGTATCACTCTTTTTTCTATTTGGTCTATTGACTCAATTGAGTAGTTTTGATAATTTGTTTAAAAAATCTTATCCTATTTTAGCACAAATTGGAGATGGTGCAGGTTTAAAAGAGAAGGCAAAAGTTAAACTAAAAGGTGTTGATATTGGTTATATTGAAGATATTACTTTAGTTAATAATGAAGTTCAAACAAAATTGATGATTGATGAGAATGTAAAAATTCCAGATAATTCAGTTATTGTAGTTTCTCAGGATTCGCTCTTGGGAGGAAAATTTTTAGATATAAAACCAGGAGACTCTTTACAATATATTAAAAAAAATCAACTGCTATCAAAAGAGGAGAAGGTCTCTTCCATAGCAGATGCTTCAACTTCTGCTGATGAGGCTTTTAAACAGATTTCACTTTTGGTTAAAGATATGAGAAATATTTTTGATTCTAGTGGACAAGATGATATTAAGCAAACTTTGTCAAACATAAGAGAGTTCTCTACTCTGTTAGCCTCTATCTCTACTGATGACAATAAAACAATTCATGATATTTTAACCAATACAAATGTAGCACTTTTAAATGCGAATAAGACTATTGATAAGTTCGGAAATATGAGCAATGAAATCTCTGGAACATCAAAAGAGTTTAAGCGTGTTGCCGTTAATATTAATAAAGATTTACCAGAAATCATGTCAAGAATTAATAATTTAACTAAAGAGTTAAATGCTGTATCTAAGACTTTAAAGCAAAAATTACCAACAGCAATGGATAAGTTTGTCCATTTAGAAGACAATATAAATTCTGTAGTTGATGATAATAAAAAGAGTCTATCAAATGCACTAACATCTGTAGATGGATTTTTCTCAAATGGTACAGAGACCATACAAAAGGTCGATAAGTATTTAGATAGTTTAATTAAGACTGAACTGCATGTTGAGATGAGAACAGATGAGGTTTATGATGATGGTGGATACTCTAAAACAAAACTAAATTTAGCACTCAAACCTGACCCTACTAGATACTATCTTTTAGGAATTACTTCTGGACCAGACTTTACAGAAAACAAGCAAGAGAAGCAAGGTTTTATAGGTAATAAAAATCATCAAAGTGGTAAATTCTTACTCTCTGCACAGTATGGAAAACGTTTTGATGATTTACTCTTTAGAGTTGGAATTATAGAGGGTCAAGGAGGAGTTGGTGTTGACTATTTCGCATTGAATGATACATTAAAATTTAGTACAAATATTAGTGATTTTAATGCAGTTAATGATATTAGAGGAACAAATCCAAACTTAACAACTACCATACGTTATCAATTCTTTAAACATATAAATGCATATTTAAGTGGAAATAACCTTCTTAATAGTCGGGCAAATTCAGTTTCTGTAGGATTAGGTATTAGTTTTGTAGATAATGATTTAAAAAATCTTTTAGGAACAGCTGCATCTGCTGGGTCAAAATAGTGAAGATTGATGTTAAAAGATAAAAATGAATTTTTATTTGAAAATAGAAAAGATGCAGTTCGTCAAGTAATAGAACAGTTATCTCTAAATATTTCATTACTAAATAATAATATTATTGTTTTAGGTGTAAGTGAGGGGGGTGCTTTTTTTGCTAATGAATTAGCCAAAAAAATAGACGCACCTATAGATATTTTATTAACAGAGCCTATATACTCTTATATTAATCCTGAATTAACTATTGCGATGGTAGGAGAGACAGAAGAGATAGTCATACATCAAGCATTAACAGATGCATTTGATATTTCTAAAGACTATATCTATAATGAAGCCTATAGTAAATATAGCAATGAAATTTTAAATTATATAAAAAAATATCGACAAGGAGAGAGACTAAGAAGTTTAGAGGGTAAATATGTAATTTTAACCGATGAGTGTGTTGAAACAGGATTAACCATGATGTCAGCTGTAAAAACAGCCATATCTTTAGGGGCTAAAAATATTTTCATTGCTGTACCAGTTTTAGACAATTTTGTCTATGAGAGTTTAGTAACGATTTGTGATAATATTTTTTGTCCACATAAGATAGATGATTATATCTCTATTGAGTATTACTATAAAGAGCTTGAGCCTTTTAGTTTTAATGAGATAAAAGAGATTATGAACAATAAAAATAACCAAGGAAAGAAGCAATAATGAGTGAACAAAATATTGTAGTTAGTTGTAACAATTTAGAAGAGAAGTACCGATTTAACAAAGTAGCGAAACAAGCAAGTGGAGCAGTAATATACAGTTGTGGAGATGCCGTTCTTTTAGCAGCCATTGCCATTGACCCAAAACCTGTAGAAGAGGATTTTTTACCTTTAACCGTTCAATATATAGAGAAATCGTATGCTGCAGCAAAAATTCCTGGTGGCTTTGTTAAGCGAGAGACTAAACCAGGT
>JALUKJ010000086.1 GCA_027056615.1 Campylobacteraceae bacterium
GTGTATGTTTATAGATATAAAAGAGCAAAAAAGATATAATAAAATTGTAAATAGACTTGCTCGTTCCCAACGTCCTCGTCAATACCAATGAATTAAGCCCAAATCCTGTAGGTTCGATTTTATCGAACAAAAAAATGAAGCCCATAAAACAATCCGTTCGATGAAATCGAACCTACAGTTTTTGAATATTTATTCCTTAATTCAATGGCATTGGCGTTCTTGTTGGGAATGCATAGAGGAGTTATTTTATTAAACAAAGTTTTTTTGTCAATTAAATTCTAATATGCGTTCCCATCGAAACAGTGGGAACGAGTCTAAAATCGTCAACAAAAAAAGGAAAATGAGTATGAAAGAATTTTTAGCACGAGCGAAATCCTCAACACAAACTATTGCAACTTTAGATGGAAAAACAAAAAATAGAATTTTAAATGAGATGGCAGATGCGTTAATACAGAACACAACAGCCATTGTTACTGCTAATATTAAAGATATGGATGCAGGAAAGAGAGCTAATTTAGATACAGCTCTTCTTGATAGACTATTATTAGATGAGAGTAGAGTCAAAGCTATGGCAAACTCTCTACGTGAAATTTCTGTATTAAAAGAGCCTGTAGGAAGAATTTTGGAAGGGTGGGTTAATGATGATAACTTACGTATTGAGAAAGTATCTGTACCTATTGGAGTAGTAGGAGTTATCTATGAGTCTCGTCCAAATGTTACCTCTGATGTGGCTGGTTTATGTTTTAAGAGTGGAAATGTTGCTATTTTAAAAGGTGGAAAAGAGGCTGAACACTCAAACAATGCTATTGCTAAGGTACTTCAAGAGGTTTTAGTTAAAAATAAATTGCCAAAAGAGATTATCTCTTTGCTTCCTGATGCAACACGTGAGGGCGTAGCAAAGCTTATTAAAGAGGATGAATATGTTGATTTGATTGTTCCTCGTGGAGGTGAAGCACTTATTAAATTTATCTCTAAAAATTCTTCTGTTCCTGTAGTAAAACATGATAAAGGGCTATGTCATACTTATATTCATAGAGATGCTAGTCATATAAAAGCTTTAAATATTGCTGTTAATGCAAAATGTCAACGCCCAGGGGTTTGTAATGCTATGGAGACACTTCTACTTGATAAAGCAATAGCTAAAGTACTACTTCCTGGATTATATAAAGCCTTTGTAGATGCAGGAACAAAACTTAAAGGGTGTAATGCAACACGAGAGTTTATATTTGTAGAACCTGCTAGAGAGATTGATTATGATACGGAATATCTAGCTAATACTTTAAATATTAAAGTAGTCTCAGGCATAGAGGAAGCAATTGCACATATTGATAAGTATGGTTCTGGTCACTCTGAAGCTATTATTACTGAAAACTACTCTGCTTCTGAGAAGTTTATGAATGCTGTTGATGCTGCTTGTGTCTATGTTAATGCAAGTACACGATTTACTGATGGAGGAGTATTTGGTTTTGGAGCAGAAGTAGGAATTTCAACTAATAAACTTCATGCTAGAGGACCAATGGGAATTAATGAGTTAACAACATATAAATTTAAAATTTATGGGAATGGACAAGTAAGATAGTCGTCATAACGTTAACGAAAGAAGCTCAATGAGATATATTTTAATATTTTTATTGTTAACTCTATCATTGAGTTCTAAAAATGATAAAGTAACGTTAGTTCCAATTGTTTTTGAGGGAAATAAGATTGTTTCAACTTCTGATTTAGAGGAGGTGGTTGGTGCTAAAAAAACACCTTTTTTTCTATTTTGGAAAAAGAGAGTAGCTAAGATAAATCCTAGAATGTATCCTAAATTAAAGGAGACATTTACACTTTTTTATAAAAATGAGGGCTTTTATGATGCGAATATTAGTACTCTCTATAGAGATAATAAAGCTATTATTGTTAAGATAGAAGAGAATCGTCCAATTTTTATTAAAGATATTATTATAAATAGTAATTTAGATTTAAGTGAATCTATTACGTTGAATATAGGAGAACGTTTTCGAGCTGAAGATTTTACAGATACAAAAAAAAATATTAAGAAACTACTTCTTACTAAAGGTTACTGTAGTCCAGAACTCTCTACTAAAGCCTATTTAGATATAGAAAAATATGAGGCCTATATAAAAATAGATTTAAAAAAGAAAAAACTGTGTCACTTTGGAAAAATAACTATTAAGACAAAATCTAAAACCATGAAAAATGATATTATCCTCTCTCGTTTACATTTTGAAGAGGGTGATGTTTTTAATATTGAGAAGATAAAAGAGAGTTATGAAGCTCTCTACAGTTTAGAAGCTTTTGACCAACTCAATTTAGACTATAGTAAAAAGCTTTACAATAAAAAGCCTGTTAAGATTAATTATAAAGAGGTCTCCAAAAAGATTCATACTCGAATGGGATTAGGATATGCTACGGATTTAAAGTTTCAAGCTAGATTTTATTGGGAGTATCGAAATTATGGTGGAAATGGAAAAAAACTTATATTTGATACTCTTATCTCTAAAGACCAAAAGAGAGTTGAAAATAGATTTTTTGTACCTTATGTATATTCTATAAAAGGTTATTATTTAGATTTTTTAAACTCTGTTGGTTACTCTGAAGAGAGAGATATTCATAATTTTGATGAGCGTGTTATTTTTGATAAGCTATACCTTATTCATGCAGGTTCAGAGTGGTATAATAGTATTGGATTAGGGGTTGAACAGAGAGATATCTTTAATGCAAGTCAAATTCTTAATGAACATTTTTTTCTTATTTACCCTTTTATGAAACTTATTTATGACAAAAGAGATTCAAAACTAAATCCTAAAAATGGTTTTTACTTTTCACATGAGATGGAGTATGGGCTTCAATATAGTCAAGATAGTACTTCTTATTTAAAGTATGAAGATGAGTTACGCCTTATATATACTCCTCGTTGGGATATTACTTTATCTTCTGTTGGTCGTATTGGTGCTATTGAAGTCTATAAAAATAGTATACCTGAGTCAAAAAAGTTTTTTGCAGGAGGTGCTTTTAGCAATAGGGCTTATGGTTATGATAGGTTAGGAATTATAGAGTCACCCATTAAAACTAGTGAGCGTGGTGGTTTTACCTTTACTAATTTAAGTTTAGAAGCTAATTTTCCTCTATATAAAAGTTTTAGAGGGGCTATTTTTACCGACAATACGATGATTTCAGAAAATCAAGGTATTTGGGAGTTTTCAAATAAAGTTATATCCTCTGCTGGAATAGGTTTTAGATATATAACTCCTATTGGACCTTTTAAAATTGATTTGGGAATGAATGTGCATGATAAACATCAACGAGCAATACATTTTCAGGTAGGTCAATCGTTTTGATACGACTATTTTATTCATTTATGGTTGTTTTAGAGGTGGCTCTAATTTTAGCTGTTCTACTGCTATTTATTATTACCGATTCTAGAACAGTAACATTTCTTGCAGAGCAAACACTTCCCTCAACTAAATTTACCTATAAATCAATTGGTGGAAATCTATTTGAGGGTTTAAGAGTAGAAGAACTTGCTTACAATAATCATAAACTCTTTACTAAAGCTACAATTCATTGGAATCCTATTAGTCTTATATATCATAAAGTCTCTTTAACTAGAGTAGAGGTAGAAGGAGTTGAGCTTGATTCTGTAAGGGGAATGGTTCAGGAGTTAGGGGCTACTTCAAATAGTAGTAGTGATGAGTTCTCTTTAGACTATACACTCTCATTAAGTAATATTCATATTGATGTTAATCCTTATATTTTTGAGGGTGTTAAGTTCTCTTCTTTTATGTTAGATAGTATGGGGGTAGATATTGCTAAAGATTTAACAATAAATAGTGAAAATTTAAAACTTGCTTTTGATTCTGATATTGTAAATCTAAAGTTAAATGGAAAGATTGAAGAGAGTCGATTGTTATTAGACAAAGTATCTCTAAAAAAAATTTCATCTCTTTCAATTACAAAGTTCCTGCATAGGCTATCTAAAAATAATAGTAACTCTTCATCACCTCTTTTTACTCCTTTTAAAGAGATTAGAGTAAAGCATATTTTAGCAACACTAAAGCCTGTTAATTATGGAGATTTTAAAATAAATAGATTTACTTTAAATCTTTATAATGGAGTGATAAATCCATATAAAAGTTATGAGTATGGATTTAAAAAGTTAAGACTAAAAGGGCAGAGCAATTTTGTAAATATAGACTATAAGGGTTCTATAAAGAAATCGACTATCTATGCTAAAGGAGATATCCAACTTAAAAAAAGGCTTTTTAAAAAGTATCATATTCCTTTAAATTTTAAAGGATTAGAACGGCTACCTAGTAGTTTAAAATTAAACCAATATGGTGTGTGGATAGAGATTGACCATCATTTAAAAAAACTACTATTTGCAAATAATAATAACTTTAATATAGATATTACAAAAGCACACCATAAAATATCTTATGTATATGGAAAAAATTTGGAGATAGAGAGTAGGGTAGATGGTTCAAATAGTTATGCTAAAAAGATGAAACTTAACGTTAATACTGTTATGAATTTTAAAAAAGTTCAAATAACTTATGATGGTAATGTGACACTAGATGAACTACAGCAAGTTCCTACTATGGTATCTAAGTACCTTTTAACTAATTTAAAAGGAGAGCTTAGAGGAGATTTGAAAGGGCTTAAAGTAGGAGTCTCTTCTTCATTGCTCAAAGGAAATTTAGAGCTTAGAAATTATCAATCTCTAAATGTAAATCTAGCAAGTAAAAAGAGAAATATTCTTTTAGGTAAACTTTTTCCTTCCGTAGATAAAAGGTATCGAAATGAAACTTTAGATTTAAATAGCACTGCATTTTTACCATTTAAAAAGATAGAAGATTCTAAAATTACTTTAGATATTGGTTCTAATCTATTAAATTTAAGTGCAAAAACAATTTTAAAAAAACCATATCAAATAGATTTTAAAACTCACTTACCACAGCATTCAAAACTAAGA
>JALUKJ010000087.1 GCA_027056615.1 Campylobacteraceae bacterium
AACTATCTGACTGACCCACAGGCTAACTAATTTATCTTTTTAATAATAAATTGGTTGCCTTAGGTGACTATACGATATATTACTTACTGTGACTCTCTGTTAACATTATATCTAACATATACGAGGTATTGATGTTGTACAGATTTTTGACAGTTGGGCAGCAGCAATTGAGCCAAGTAAATATGATGAGTTTTCGTGGAAATATATGATAGAGATTGCAGACTACTTAAAATCTAAATATCCTGATACTCCTATTATTATGTTTCCTAAGGGTATTCCTGCCTTTATAGAACAAGGGAATGTTTACGGAAACTTTGATGTATTTGGTGTAGATTGGGGAACTCCAATGGCACTAGCAAAAGAGAAACTAGGAGACAAATATGTTCTTCAAGGAAATATGGAGCCATGTAGACTCTATAGTAAAGAGGCAACTACCGAGTGTGTTGAGTCTTTGGCAGAGACTATGAGAGATGGACGACATATCTTTAACTTAGGTCATGGAATTTTACCTGATGTACCAGTGGAAAATGCTATTCACTTTGTTAAAGAGTGTAAACGAGCTTCTAAGCGTTTATAACTTTTAACTGTGGGCATTTTCATGCCCACAATTTTAAAAATTATTCTTCAACAACTCTACTCTTCTCTAAAACACACTACTCCATCAACAATAACAAGTTTAATATAAAACCCCTCATCAAACAAAACAAAATCAGCCTTATACCCCTTTTCTAAAACCCCCATATTTAATCCTAACTTCTTAGCAGGTATTGAAGTAACCATAGAGATAAGTTCAGGTAGAGTTATCTCTGTATGCTCATAAAAGTTCTTTAATGCCTCATTAAGTTTTAAAACACTCCCTGCTAAAGTTCCATCTTCTAACCTTGCTTCTCCATCTTTAACAATAACTTTTTGACCACCTATCTCTGATATACCACACTTAATACACCCTGCTCTCATGGCATCGGTTATAAGAATAAGTTGCTCTTTTTTAAGACGATAGAGAAGTTTAAAAAATGAGGGGTGAATATGTATAAGGTCAGCAATAATATCACAAGATACCTCATCTGTCTCTAATACAGCACCTACAACAGCTGGTTCTCTGTGGTATAGAGGGTTCATTGCATTAAAAAGATGGGTTGAGTGAGAAACTCCCCAAGAGAAACTCTCTTTTGCTTCATGGTAACTGGCATTTGAGTGACCAATACTTAGTAAAATAGAGGGAAAATACTTTTTGATATACTCTGTAAACTCTCGTCCCCCCTCAACTTCTGGAGCAATGGTTATAATTTTTATTATCTCCATAAAAGGCTCTATAAGTTCCATATTTGGTTTTTGAATATGTCGTGGGTCTTGCGCTCCATGTTTAATAGGATTAATAAATGGACCTTCTAAATGTACACCTAAGAGTCTTACTCCCTCTTGTTGCCTAAAGGTTTGAACGTTTTGTAATGCTTTAACAATCTCCTCTTGGCTCATGGTCATAGTTGTGGCTAAAAAAGAGGTAGTTCCTGTTTTTATAATACTTTTTACAATCCCCTCTAGTGCCTCTTTGGTTGCGTCCATTACATCATAACCATTTGAACCATGTATATGAATATCTATAAACCCTGCACTAAGGTATAAGCCCTTGGCATCAATTATCTCTACATTTTTAGGAACTTCTTGACTTAATGAAACTATCTCTTTATCAAAAGTAAGCACATACCCCTCTAAAACCTCTTTTTGCGTTACTATCTTTGCATTAACAATACTTTTCATTATCGAATCACTTTTATATTTTTTTGCCCTAAACGATAAATAGTTGAGGCATTATACTTTTTTGCTTTTGGAAGTGTCACAATAACCTCTACTTTATCTCTAGCATAAGCTTCACTATACTCCTCTCCACTCAAATTTGCAGAAGAGCTATATAGACAATGGAGTCGGTCTAAAAGTAAATTATGCTCTGTATCTTTTACCACACGAAATGACAACTCATTAGGCATAATAAAGGTTCTCTTTTTTGCTCTTCGCACTATATTTTTATGAGCTATAGGTACACGAGTAAAGCTTTTTAAGGTTTTAAGAGAGTCCACTACACGAATGTAGTGTTTATTGGGTTTTCTTTTTTTGGCTTTGTCTATCTTGAAGCTATTTTGAGAGACAAAGCCTATAGTAGTATCAGTTGGGGTTAAAAAGAGACTCTCTTTCACACGATTTAGTTAAGATACTCTTGAAGTGCTTTAGGCTCGAGTGAACCACCAGAGTTTTTAAGCTCTTTAATTGCCAATGCTGTTGCTTTAGCTGCAGCTACTGTTGTAAAGTAAGCCACATTTGCTCTAAGAACTGACTGTCTTATGGTTTGCCCATCAACTTTACTTCCTGCATCAGCAGAAGTATTAATAGCTAAAGCAATCTCATCATTTTTAATCATATCGTCAATGTTTGGGCGACCCTCTGAAATTTTAAGTACTTTCGTTGACGCTACTCCTGCATCCGTTAGTGCTTTATGTGTTCCTGTTGTAGCGAAAATTTCAAAACCTAAATCAACAAAAGATTGTCCTATATCACCTACATGAACTTTATCGTTATTGGCAAGTGACATAAAGATTTTACCCCCTAAAGGAATGTTATTTTTCGCTGCAAATTGACTTTTTGCAAAAGACATTCCAAAGTTATCAGAGATTCCCATTACCTCACCTGTTGATTTCATTTCAGGTCCAAGAAGTAGGTCTGCCCCTGGTAGTTTGTTAAATGGAAATACTGCCTCTTTAACAGCAACATGACCTTTTAGATTTGGCTCCATAATCTCTTTGTCAAAATTTACAACATTAAATGTATCATAAAATTTAAGTGCCTCTTTTAGGTCACCTTGAATCATTACTCTTGTAGCTACTTTTGCTAAAGGTACACCTGTGGCTTTACTTACGAATGGTACGGTTCTTGAAGCTCTTGGGTTTACCTCAATAAGATAAACTTCATTTTCAAAAATGGCATACTGAATATTCATAAGCCCTACAACGCCAAGTCCTAGAGCAATATCTGCTGTCTGCTGTTTAATAGTTACTAATAATTCATCTGAAATACTAATGGTAGGTAAAGCACAAGCAGAATCACCAGAGTGAATACCTGCCTCTTCAATGTGTTGCATAACTGAACCAATATAGACATCTTTTCCATCACAAATAGCATCCACATCAAGCTCTATGGCATTGTCTAAAAATTTATCAATAAGTACAGGTGCATCATTTGAAACCAAAACAGCCTCATCCATATACTCTTTAATCTCTGCATCAGAGTAGACAGTTTTCATACCACGACCACCCAGTACAAATGATGGACGAACTAATACAGGGTAACCAATACGATTAGCTACAGCCAATGCTTCATCTTTTGAAAAGACTGTTCCGTTATTTGGTTGCTTAAGACCTAATTTGTTAATAAAATCTGAAAAAAGTTCTCTATCTTCTGCTAGGTCAATAACTTTAGCTGTTGTTCCAGAGATATTTGCTCCAATAGAGGTTAACTGTTTTGCCAATTTAAGTGGTGTTTGTCCTCCAAAGTGAACAATGACTCCATCAGGCTTTTCAACTTCTATCACATTACGCACATGTTCAAAGTCAATTGGTTCAAAATATAAAATATCTGAAGTGTCATAATCAGTAGAGACGGTTTCAGGATTACAGTTGTACATAATAGACTTAACACCCATATCTTCAAGAGCAAAAGAGGCATGAACACAACAGTAATCAAACTCTATCCCTTGACCAATTCGGTTTGGTCCACCACCAATAACCAATACTTTTTTCTCATTAGAAGTTTGCTCTTCTACTTTTGGAAGCTTAGTAATATTTGTTGTAGAATAGAGATAAGGAGTCAACGCTTCAAACTCTGCTGAACAGGTATCTACTTCATTATATTCTAAAGTCACACCAAGTTTTTCACGTGCATTATAGATGTCATTCTCAGTAAAATTCTGACCCTCATTTTTGTTAATTGCCCACGCAATCATGGCATCAGAGAAACCATCTGCTTTAATAGCTCTCATACGTGTTTCATCTTTAAGTAATGCAACATCCATAGCTTTTTCAGTCTGTGCTAACTCTTCTAATTGATATAAGAACCAAGGGTCAATCTGACACCACTCAAAAATCTCTTCTGTAGTTTTTCCTCGTCGAAGTGCTTCAAAGACATAGAGTATTCTATCGGCATTTGAACGACGAATCTCACGAATAAGCTCATCTTCATCACACTCAATGGTATTAAACCCAATAAGCCCAGTTTCGAGTGAAATAAGTGCTTTTTGAACCGACTCTTTAAAAGTACGCCCAATAGACATCGCTTCACCCACCGATTTCATGGCTGTACTTAACGTTGAGTCTGCTTGTGGGAACTTTTCAAAAGTAAATCTTGGAACTTTAGTAACAACATAGTCAATCACGGGTTCAAATGACGCGGCTGTTCCTGTAATGTCATTGGTAAGCTCATCAAGTGTAAATCCAACAGCCAACATGGTTGCTACTTTTGCAATTGGATACCCTGTCGCTTTTGAAGCCAATGCAGACGAACGGCTCACTCTTGGATTCATCTCAATAACAATCATACGACCATCTTTAGGATTAATAGAGAACTGAACGTTAGACCCACCTGTATCAACCCCAACTTCACGTAAGATTTTAAAAGAAGCATCTCTCATACGTTGATACTCTTTGTCAGTAAGCGTAAGTGCAGGAGCCACCGTTATGCTATCTCCTGTATGTACTCCCATTGGGTCAAAGTTTTCAATGGAACATACAATAATACAGTTGTCTTTATGGTCACGAATGACCTCCATCTCATACTCTTTCCAGCCAAGAAGTGACTCTTCTATTAGAATTTCAGAGATAGGAGAGGCATCAAGCCCACCTTGCACAATTTTTTTGTATTCGTCGATGTTATATGCCACACCAGAACCACCACCTGCCATGGTGAATGATGCTCTAATAATCAG
>JALUKJ010000088.1 GCA_027056615.1 Campylobacteraceae bacterium
TTATCAATCAGGCTTGATTTTCAACACACCATTAAACATATTCAAAGAAAAAAAATGACCTATTTTAGTGACCTAAAAACAATTATAAATATTAACTCTTACACAAAAAACAAATTTGGTGTAGATAAAACCTCATCTATTATGACGAAATGGTTTAAAGAATTGGAGTTTAAAGTAGATATCTTTAAACGTGAAAATATTGGTAACCATAACCTATATACTTCTTCTAAAACTGATGGTATTAAAATTCTTCTTTTAGGTCATAATGATACTGTTTTCCCACAAGGTAAGTTTGAAAACTTTTCAGAAGATGATGAGTGGGTATATGGTCCTGGTGTATGTGATATGAAGGGTGGAAATATTGTTGCTCTTCAAGCTCTGCGTAACTTATTTAAAGAGAACGGAAAAATTGAAAATATTGATATGCTTTTAGTCTCTGATGAGGAGACAGGTTCTGATGATAGCAAATCATTAACAGCCAAACTTGCAAAAAATTATGATGTCTGTTTTGTCTTTGAGGCAGCTGGTGAAAACCTAGAAGTTGTTACAGGTCGCAAAGGGGTTGGAACCTTTACCATTGAGATTGAGGGTAAAGCTTCCCATGCAGGAGTACGTTATGCTAGTGGAATCAACGCTAATCTTGAAGCCTCTTATAAACTGATAGAACTAACTAAACTTACTAACTTGGAGATTGGAACTACCGTTAATGTTGGAAAGATAGAGGGTGGGATTGGTGCTAATACTATCTCACCTAGTGCTACCCTGCTGTTAGAGTTACGTTACACCCAAAACTCTGAGAGAGACCGACTCTTAGAATCACTAGAGAGTATTACCAATACTTCTTATGTGGAAGGGACAAAAGCAAAACTTTCGGGACTTATTCAACGGGATGTTATGGAAGCCAATGAGTCACAACAGGAACTAATCAAAAAAATCGAAAACTTTACAAATATACAACTACCTACTGAACAACGTGGTGGTGTAAGTGATGCTAATATTGTTGCTTCACAAGGGGTTACCACTCTTGATGGCTTTGGACCTTTTGGTGATGGTGACCATACTATAAAAGAGAGAGCTTTAAAGAGTTCATTTAAACAACGTATAGAGTTGATAACCCAAATACTTTTACATCATCAAAAACATAAACAATTTTAAAATAGGAGAATAGAATGTCAGACAAGCGAACCATTGGGATGTGGCTCTACAAAAATGGTGGAGGTGAAGCCATAGAAAAAAAGATTATTAAAAAACTTAGAGAAAGAGATATTTTAACTATTAATGATATTAACCTACGTCATGCAACAGCTAAAAATAAAAATATTGTCCATAATGGAATTAAACTAAATAAACTAGACCTATTCTTCTCATATAATGCAGGTGAACAGACAGTATATCAAACATATCTATATCAAGCACTAAATCGTGTAATTCCTATGATTAATTCATATGATGCTTTTCAATTAACAGAAGATAAGTTTCAAACCTCTTTTATCTTACGGAATGCAGGAGTAAAAACAGCCGATTACCGACTTTTTCATAGAGATGAAGCACAAAAACAGTTAGAAAAGACTCTTCATAAATGGGGTGGCATGGTCTATAAACCAACCAATGGTTGGGGTGGTGCTGGTCTTTCTAAAATTGAAGATGAAGATTCACTTCATGCACTTATACCTACACTAAACCAAAGCAATACACGTGAAGTTTTTGTTGAACGTTTTATTAACTATGATAACTCTGACTTTAGAGTTGATATAGTCGATGGTCAGTATGTAGGGTGTTATGGAAGAAAAGCTTCAGGAACTGATTGGAGAACCAACATTACCTCAGGAGGGTCTGTATTTTTAAGAGAATGTAATGATGATGTTATAAAAGTAGCTAAAGATGCTGCGAAAGCTTGTGGAACAGACATTGCAGGAGTTGATATTATTTACGACCAAGAACGTGAAGAGTATGTAGTATTAGAAGTAAATGGTATTCCTGCATTTGCCACACCAGAACAAGAGAAGATTGGTCTTGACTTTAATGATAAGAAGATAGACCTTATTGTCGACCTAATCGACAAAAAAACATATAAAAAAAGATAAAACTCAATATAAAGGAAAAAATAATATGAGCTTAAAAAACAAAGAACTACCAAAATTAGGATTTTTATATCTTGACTATGTATTAAGATTTTTTGACCACTCTAACTTCAAAGGTTGGCCAAATAAAATAGAGACAGTAACCTACCATTGGGGAAATGATAAAGATAGATTTATAGAAGAGGTTAAAAGTAAAAAAATTGATGTACTTATAGGAAATGTACCTGCAACTGCTTATGAAACTTTTAGAGAGATTGCTCGTGCTTTACCAAATGTACGTTTTATTCCTTCACTTGATACACAGTTTTCTAATAAATCAAAAGAGAATGTAACCCGTTTTGCATGGAAATATGATTTACCTATTCCTAAAACATACATCTACTATAACCGTAAAAATGGAGATAAATTTTTACAAAAAACAGATTATCCCAAAATCATTAAAAAATCTTATGGTCCTTCTAACTATGGTGGGTACTTTGTGCATAAAGTAGACTCTTATGAAGAGACAAAAGAGCTTTTTGCAGAAAAAAAATATCACCCAATGTATTTCCAAGATTTTGTTCCTATGGAAGCTGACATTAGAGTTATGCTTATTGGTCATAAACCTGTTTGTGCATTTTGGCGAAGAGCCCCAGAGGGTGAGTGGTTAACCAATACAAGTCAAGGTGGAAGTATGGACTACATGAATGTTCCTAAATCTGTTCTTGACCTTGCTGTTCGTGTAAGTAAAGCTGCCAACGCAGAGTATTGGGCATGTGATGTTGCTTATGGTAAAGATGGTAAAGTTCGTATCTTAGAGTGTGCTACAGCTTTTGCTGCGTTCCCTTACATTAGAGATTGGATTGGTCAATACATTATGTGGAGTCTAAGCAAAGGAAGCTTTAAAAAACCACATATCCCAATGTTTAACTGGGAAGAGCTTGGAAAAATCTCTCCAGATTTATTAAGAACTATGAGATATATTACCTTTGGAGAGTACAATCTATCTTACGATGGTGCATACTTTGGTAAAAAGAAAAAAATGTATGGTGAAGGTGAAGTCTTCTTGCATGAGTTAGACTCTAATTACAAAATGTATAATGTTAAAGAGCGTACTTTTGAAGAGTGGCCTAGTGAGAAATGGAACTACCAAGATAGATTTGCACTTAAAAACTTAAAGTCTATGAAAGTTCCAGCACTTAAAAAAGAGGAAGCTCCTATTGTTTCAGAAGATGAGTCAATTCCTGCTGTTGAAATCTCAAATGATGATTTAGAAACACTTTTAACTTCAGTTAAAGGTATTGGAGATAAAAAACTTAAAAAATTAACAGACCGTTTCTCTCACCAAGCAATTGTTAATATTTTAGAATATGAACCAAAAGTACTTAAAGATATTAAAGGTATTTACGATAATACTATTGAAGGTCTTATGGAAGTTTGGAATAGCTACAAAAAAGCTTTTCTAAAAGATGATGATAAGAAGAAGAAAGATTTAGCTGAATCTTAACAAATAGGTGCGATGAAAATCGCACCCTACTCATACTCCAAAGGGTCATCAACCCCTGCAATTTTAAATCCATTTAGACGTAAACGACAAGAATCACAAACACCACAAGCTTTATCTTCATTTTTATAACAAGACCAAGTATCTTCTAATGGAACACCTAACTCTATAGCTTTAGTAACTATTTCTGACTTTTTCATATGAACTAAAGGCATTTTTATCTCTAGCTTCGTTTCATCTTTGGTTCCTAAGTTTATTGACTGCTCCATACTCTTTATATAAGTATCACGACAATCAGGGTAACCTGAACTATCCTCTTCTACTACACCAATATAAAGTGCCTCTGCTCCATGCTTTTCTGCAATAGCTGTGGCAATAGATATAAAGATACCATTTCTAAATGGTACATAGGTAATAGGTACTCCATTTTCTATACCACCTATTGGAACTTCTAAAGAGCTATCAATTAAGGCAGAAGCACCTATCTGTTTAAAGAAGTCTAAATCTATCTCATATAATTCTATAGACTCTAATTTTTTAGCAATCTTTCTAAAAGATTCAAGCTCTTTATGTTGAGTTCTCTGTCCATAATTAAAATGTAAAGCAATTAATTCATAACCCTCGTTTTTAGCTATTTTAGCACCTAAAGCACTATCCATACCACCTGAGATAATACAAACAGCTTTTCTATTAACATTTTTCATTAAAATTCACCTATTTTTTACATCTATTTTACCTCTATTTAGGTAAAATCCTCGTTATGTTAAATATTGAAAACCTTACAAATGTTTCTGTTCCCTTTAAATTGTTAGAAAATATTGCAAATTCACTCACTTCAAGGGATATTGATTTAACTCTGTGCTACAATAACACCATACAAGCGTACAACAAGGAGCATCGCCAAAAGAATCAGCCTACTGATGTTTTAAGTTTTCCCATTGAAAATGACTTCATTATCTCAGATGATTTTGCCTTACCTTTAGGCTCTATAGTTATCTCTATTGATTATGTTATTCAAAATGCAAAGGAGTTTGGACATAGTAATGATGATGAGTTGGCACTTCTTTTTATTCATGGTTTTCTTCATATTTTAGGATATGACCATGAGAGTGATAATGGAGAGATGCGAGATAAAGAAGCCCAAATAATCAAAGGATTTGGACTTCCTAAAAGTTTAATTGTACGTACGGAGGAGGGTTAATGGATTTTGTCATTTTTGTCTTATCTATGGCATCACTAATTTTTGGAGCTGATTTTATTATAAACCAGAGTGAACGTATTGCTTTACGTTTTAATATTTCAGAGTTTGTTATAGGTTCAACACTTATTGCTTTTGGAACTTCACTACCTGAGATGGCTACAAGTATGGCTGCAAGTTTTGACCACAAAGCAGATTTAGCTATTGCTAATGCTGTAGGGAGTAATATCCTTAATATTACACTTGTTTTAGGGATTGTTTTTCTTATTTCTAAACCTTTTACATCGGTAAGAGATTTTTTTGCAAAAGATAGTATTTGGGCGTTAATGCCTATATTTATCTTTATAATTATGAGTTTAGATGGTCATATTGATAAATTTGATGCCTCTTTACTCTTTATGCTTATGTTTGCATATCTTCTCTTTTTATTTAGAAACTCAAAAAATGATATACTTCACAATATGGATAAGGAGTTTATAGCGAACTTCTCATGGATTAAAAGTAGCCTACTTCTTTTGGTTGGATTTGGAATGGTTATTATTGGTGCAAGTTTTGCTATTGACTCTGCTTCAAATATTGCAACTCAATTTGGGGTAAGTCAATGGATTATTGGTGTAGTGGTTATCGCTTTTGGAACCTCTCTACCTGAACTTATTGTCTCCATCTCTGCTGCTCGTAAAGGTAAAGTGGGTATGGTTATTGGAAATATTATTGGCTCAAACCTAGCCAATACAACCATGGTTATTGGTGGGGCTGCAATGGTCAATACATTAACTATTAATTTAAATAAATACTATTTTGATATGGCACTTATGACTGTTGCTTCTGTTATACTTGTCTACATTACAGCTAACAAACTATATAGTAAACCAGCAGGTATTTCATTACTTATTCTTCTAGCCCTATTCTTACATGAAAAGATCTATCCTATTGCTGAACATATAGCCTCTTAAATATTTTATGAAACAATATGACTGCATTGTTATAGGTGCTGGGGCAGGAGGTCTAATGGCTGTTATTGAAGTAGCTAAAAATAACTCAAATGTTCTACTCTTAGAGAAACTACCCAAAATTGCTTCTAAACTCAAAGCAACAGGTGGTGGACGTTGTAATCTTACTAATACTCTATCAAATGAAGAGTTTATGAAATGTTTTGGAAGAGAGGGGCGTTTTATGACCCCTGCATTAACTCTTCTTGACCATAAATCATTACAAAACTTTTTTAATAATATTGGCGTTCAGACACATGCTCCTGATGGCTTTAGAGTCTTTCCTGTAGGACATAATGCTATAGAAATTATTGAAGGTCTAGAAAAAGAGATGAGACGTTTAGGTGTTAAAGTAGTTTGTTCTCAAAAAGTAGAAACCCTACTCTTTGATAATGAGCAAATAAAAGGAGTTAAGACTCAGAATAATCAGTTTTTTGCTAAAAATATTATAATAGCTACAGGGGGGATGGGTTACCCTGTACTAGGTGCAGAGGGTGACGGTTTTAAACTAGCTAAAGAGGTAGGACACACAATAACTAACCTACACCCTGCTATGATGCCTCTTAAAACAAAAGAGAATTGGGGTGCAAATTGTCGTGCCGATACCATAGCAAAAGTAGAGATGAGGGTCAATATTAAAAAATATAAAAAACTTCATGCTAAAGGTGACCTTATCTTTACAAAAAATGGAATTCGTGGGCCTGTAGTTTTAGACTTTTCAAGAGAAATTACCCCACTTCTTCATAAATATAATGAAGTACCTATAGTTATGAATCTTACAAAAGGTATGAATGAAGAGCAAATACGAAAAACCTTTAAATCTAAACCTACACTATCTACACTAGAGCTTGTCAAAACTCTACTTCCAGAGTCTGTAAGTTTAGAAATATGTAAACTAGCCAACTGTAACCCAAAGCTTACCTTAGGAAAACAAAAGGGTCAAAATCGTGACCAACTTATTAAACTTTTAGCATGGACACCCTTAACTATTAACGGTCATGATGGCTTTAAGATGGCAATGATTACTCGTGGAGGAGTCTCTTTAAAAGAGATAGACCCAAACACTATGCAGAGTAAAAAGATAAGGGGGTTGTATTTCTGTGGAGAGGTTATGAACCTAGATGGACCATGTGGAGGATATAACCTCCAATGGTCTTTTGCTAGTGGATATTTGGCAGGGAAGTTACTTTAACCCCTACTATTAACAATCTTCTCAATAGTAGGAACAATAGATGGGTCTTCAAGTGTAGAGGTATCTTGAGTAATCTCTTCACCCTTAGCAATGCTTCGTAAAATTCTTCTCATAATCTTACCTGAACGTGTTTTTGGAACATCAGGAACAATAACAACCTCATCACAAAGAGCAATAGCACCAATCTCTTTTTTAATTACACTATTAATCTCTGCTTTTACCTCATCGGCAGAAAGTCCCTCCTCTTTTAATACAATATAAGCAAAAACCTCCTCACCTTTTATCTCATGAGGTTTACCAACAACAGCAGAGACAGCAACAGAACTTACATGTTTAATAGCAGACTCTATCTCAGCCGTTCCAATACGGTGACCTGAAACATTAAGAACATCATCAGTTCGACCTGTAATGGTAATGTACCCATCTTTATCAACCATTGCACCGTCACCTGTAAAGTAGACAGGCTCTCCATCTTTTTTACAATCTCCAAAATAGGACTTTTTAAAACGTTCAGGGTCATTCCATATAGTTCTAATCATACTTGGCCAAGGTCTAGTAATGCACATAAACCCTTTCTCTCCAACTGGAGTTGGTGTTCCATCCTCTTCCATAACCTCTGCAATAATCCCTGGAAGAGCAAAAGTAGCACATGCAGGTTTAATAGGAGTTGCCCCAGGTAATGGACTAATTACATGTCCTCCTGTCTCTGTTTGCCAATAGGTATCGACAATAGAACATCTACTCTTTCCAATCGCTTCATAGTACCATTTCCACGCAGGTGGGTCTATTGGCTCTCCTACTGTTCCTAGAACTCTTAGTGTGCTTAAGTCATATTTTTCTGGCTCATCTTCACCTACTTTATGAAGTAGCCTAATTAGTGTTGGGGCAGTATAGAACTGAGTAATATTATGCTCTTGCACCATTTTCCATGCACGTCCTGCATCTGGATAGGTTGGAACACCCTCAAACATAACTGTTGTTCCACCTGCTGAGAGTGGGCCATAAACAATATAGGTATGCCCTGTAATCCACCCAATATCTGCTGTACACCAAAAGACATCATCTTTGCGTAAATCAAATACCCACTCCATAGTCATTTGAGCCCAAAGAATATAACCAGCCGTTGAGTGTTGTACCCCTTTTGGTTTACCCGTACTACCACTAGTATATAGAAGAAAAAGTGGGTCTTCACTATCCATTGGTTCAAATGGACACTCTGTTGACTCTGCATCTATCAACTCATTGTATGAATAGTCACGACCCTCTACCCACTTAATCTCTTCATGGTTTCTTTTAACAACTAAAACTGCTTCAATAGACTCACAACCACTCTCTAGTGCATCATCTACCACATTTTTAAGCATATAGGGCTTTCCTTTACGAAACGCTCCATCTGCTGTAATAACAATTTTTGCTTCTGCATCTTCAATTCTGTCACGTAGGGCATCTGCACTAAATCCACCAAAGACAATAGAGTGAATAGCCCCAATTCTACTACAAGCCAACATTGCATAGGTAGCTTCTGGAATCATTGGCATATAGAGAACAACTCTATCACCCTTTTTAACTCCAAACTTATTTTTAAGCAAATTTGCCATCTTGTTAACATGCTCTGAAAGTTGAGAGTATGTAATGTGTTTAACATCTCCATTGTCACCCTCAAAAATAATAGCATTTTGGTCTGCCTTATCGGCTAAATGACGGTCAATACATTGATTTGAGACATTAAGTTTTCCATTAGAGAACCATTTGTAAAAAGGAGCATTGGACTCATCAAGAATGGTATCGTAAGGCTCTAGCCAATCTATCTTATCATCGGCGAAACCTTTCCAAAAACCTTCATAGTCTTCAATAGCTCTGTTTTGAAGCTCCCAATAAGCTTCCATACTTGGAATACGTGCATCTTTTGCAAATTCTGGATTTGGGTAAAATATCTGTTCTGACATAAATTTTCCTTATTTATTATTATTTGAGTAGTCTAACATAAAATTTACTAATTTGAAATTACACTGTAACAATTTTATCTACAACATTTAAACCAAATCCTGAAAGCCCTACAAATTCAGTTTCTTTATTAGAAGTAAGAAGTTTAATATTTTCAATACCTAAATCTTTCAAGATTTGAGCCCCTACTCCATACTCTTTTGCTTGTTCTTTAGAGATAGTTTTTGTATCTAAAAAAACAAGCACCCCTCCATTTTGTTTTAAATACTCTAAAGAGCTTATCATTGAGTCAAAACGTTTTTGATTTAAAATCAAATCCATATCTAACCCAATATTATGAAACTTAACATTTTCAGTCTCATGTGTTTTATAAAACTGAATTACTTTATGAATACGTCCTAAGTGGTCTTTGTAAGAGATTTGAGTTACTTTAGTATTTAAAACCTCTATCTCTTCTTCCTCAATACGCTCAACTAACTTCTCATTGGCAAGACGATACTCAACTAAATCAGAGATATACACAATAGGCATATTGTGTTTTTTAGAAAAAATCTCCAAATCATCATGACGAGCCATAGTTCCATCGTCTTTAATAATCTCACAAATCACACCTACAGGTGCAAGACCTGCAAGTTTACATAAGTCTACAGACCCCTCTGTGTGACCTGTACGTACTAAAACACCACCTTTTTTAGCAATTAGTGGAAATATATGACCTGGGCGAACAAAATCATCTGCTTTTGTTAAAGGGTTTGCTAGTTTAGAGATACAATCATCTCTCTCAAATGCAGATATACCTGTATCGGCTGTAGTAGAGTCGATAGATACTGTAAATGCTGTTTCATGGTTTGAGATATTGTTAGAGACCATAGGTATTAAGTCTAATCTTTCAGCCAACTCTTTTGGCAGAGGCGTACATATAAGCCCCCTAGCCTCTTTTGCCATAAAGTTAACCATATCTGGTGTTGAGTGTGTAGCAGCGTAGACCAAGTCACCCTCATTCTCTCTATCTTCATCGTCCATCATAATAACCATGCGACCCTTTTTTATCTCATTGATTGCAATTTCTACTCGCTTTAACGCTTCTGTTGACATTCTGTTATTCCTTAGTTTTTTCGCATTATACACTTATTTTAACTAAGGTAATGCCCCTATAAGAAAGAGGTAGCATCTTGTAAAGAGTCAAAATAGATAATATTGTTTTGATATAGATACTCCATAGACTCCCTAAAGGACTCTCCTCCTAAAAATATAGGTATAATTTTTTTATCCCATTTTTTAGTAAGAAGTTTTGCAATATTTAGACTGTCTGTCATAAATTGAGGAGTTATAATAAGATATATAAGCTCTACACCTTTAAACCCTTGAGCAATCTCTAAACTCTTCTCATATCTATCACTCATGGCATCACCTATAATATCAATAGGATTTGCTCGTGGCCAATTAAACGGTAAAACCTCATCAAGAGCCTTTAACTCTCTATCGTTTAACTCATATAACTTTTTACCTTTATCTATAATATAATCACTAAGAATAGAAGCAGGACCTCCTGCATTTGTAATAACTAAGATATTGTCACACTCAATAATAGGGTTAAATAGAAGTGCCTCTATATTATCTTCTATTTTAGAGCCTACACTTCTAATAAGAGATTTAAACATATTGTAGTTTCCACTTAAATTCCCTGTATGAGAAAAGGCAACCTTTTTTGAGAGTTCACTTTTACCTGTTTTGAAGATATAGATAGGTTTTTTAGAATCTCTTAAAGATTGTAAAAATCTCTTACCATCTGTAATCCCTTCTGCATAGATACAGATATATTTACAACTCTCTTCTCTATTTAACATCTCTATTAACTCACCAAAATCAATATCTACCATATTTCCTGCTGAAATAATATGAGAGAAACCAATTCCAGCTTTATATGCTTTATCCATTAAAGCCGATAGTACAGCCCCAGATTGAGAGATAAAAGCAATATCTCCTTTATGTATATGAGAAGTACCAAAGGTTAAGTTAAGATTGGTAGTTGCATTATAATACCCAAGACAGTTTGGGCCAATAATATTAAAATTGTGCTTCCATGCCATCTCTTTTAGTCTATTTTCACTCTCTATATCTCCAACCTCTTTAAACCCAGCAGAGATAATAATGAGATTTTTTAACCCCTTTTTGATAAGTTCATCAACTATATCAAATACAAATTTAGAGGGAATAGTAAGAACAGCAGTATCTATATCCTCTTTAATCTTGGATATTTCAGTGTAGACATCTCTATCTAAAATTTTTCCACCCTTTCCATTGACAAAAAAGAGATTACAACTACTTGCTAGTGAATTTTTAGCTACGGCATATCCAACTTTTGTATAGTTTGAACTAGCCCCAACAATTGCAATATTTTGGTTTTCAAAAAAATTTGGTCTATGGATTCTTGCTAACGATTTAACTCTCTCTTTTCCAAACTTAATCCTAGAGTCTACAATAGTCAATCCATCACTATTAAATATGACAGGGTTAAAATCCATCTCTTCAATAGTAGGGTTTTTAATAACAAAAGATTGAACAAGCCTAATAAACTCTACCACCTCTTCAATATCAAATGTATGCCCTCTAAATCCTTTAAAAAGTTTTGCTATTTTTAGGCTTTCAATAGAGCGTTTAATCTCTTTGCTATCGGCATATAGGTCAATATAGCATATATCTTTATGTAGCTCCAAAAAGACTCCACCCTCTCCAAAAAGAATTATCTTTCCAAAAACATCATCATCTACAACACCTACAAAGAACTCAAACCCATCAATCATCTGAGTAATTAAAAAGTAATCACTACTATCTAACTCTACACCTTTCTCTTCAATAGAGTTAATAATCTCTTGTTTAGCCTCAAGCAACTCTTTTTCACTACTTATGTGAACTTTCACAGCTCCAAAATCACTCTTATGTACAATCTTTTTACTCTCTATCTTTAAAGCGATAGGAAAAAAATCAACCTGAGGAGTGTCCTCTAATTGACATCTATAAAATTTCGGTACTCTAAATCCATTCTCTGTTAATAATTTATAAATTTGACTCTCTAACATCTTTATTCCTTAAATTAAAATAAAATTATATCAATATAAACAAAAATTAAAGTATTATTTAAAAAACAATCAATAATACTCTATATATTCCTTAATTACATATATTTTCGCATTATACATTTATTTTTGCATAAACCCTTGACATTAGCTTCTAATTTCCCTATAATGCCGTCCACACAAACAATGTGTAGCATATTTTGGGGTATGGCCAAGCGGTAAGGCAATGGTTTTTGGTACCATTATTCGGGGGTTCGAATCCCTCTACCCCATCCATAGCATAGGACGCAGAATAGAGCAGCTTGGTAGCTCGTCGGGCTCATAACCCGAAGGTCAGAGGTTCAAATCCTCTTTCTGCAACCAAATACTTTTTATCTAAAGTTTAAATAGATTAATTAACGAACGCAGAATAGAGCAGCTTGGTAGCTCGTCGGGCTCATAACCCGAAGGTCAGAGGTTCAAATCCTCTTTCTGCAACCAATTTTAAGTTATTTTTTTATAAAATATCAAACTCATAAATTTTTATTGGTATATGTAAAATCATAAACAATAATCTATTGGGGTATGGCCAAGCGGTAAGGCAACGGTTTTTGGTACCGTTATTCGGGGGTTCGAATCCCTCTACCCCATCCATAGACGCGGGAATAGCTCAGTTGGCTAGAGCGTCAGCCTTCCAAGCTGAGGGTCGCGGGTTCGAGTCCCGTTTCCCGCTCCACTTTATTAACCAATCATCTGTTCTTATTTTATATATCTCCTCTATAACTTATAACGTACTCTATTGTCAAGATTAATTAACTCCATCAAAATTTTGTGAAATAGGTTATTATATCAAATTCAGAATTTTTAACTAAAATGGTCTTATGAAAAAATTAATAAACCTACTCCTTTTAACTGTTATGTCCTTTTCCATAGCACATGGAGTGGTTAAAGAGTATGTTAGTGAATTTGACCATGCCATTAAACATCATGATTAACATAAGGGTGACTGTTGTGAGATACACTTTATGTTTCATCTCTCTTTTTTACTTCCTGATACCCTCTTTTGATTTGAGTAAATTGCTCTTGATAGAACCATAGAGTATAATTTACATCTTAACAATACCCTTTATTTTAATAATACCTTTCGACCTCCTATAGCCTAAATATTTTTTTAAACCCACAAAAAAATTAATATATTTAGGAATAACCATGAAAAAAAATATCATCGGTCTGTTCCGTGTAGCCATACTTCATGCCAAAAATTATGATGGACTAGTCGAACTTGCCATTAATAACAACGCACAATTACAGTAAGTATTTTTGAGTTAATTAAAGAGTTACCTCAAATGAAAAAGTCTGATTTTGAATAGTTAAAAGAGGTAAACAGTACATCACTTCAACAATCAATAAAAAATATGGATAAAGCCTATCAAG
Organism: Campylobacteraceae bacterium; assembly: GCA_027056615.1. Classification (GTDB taxonomy): domain Bacteria; phylum Campylobacterota; class Campylobacteria; order Campylobacterales; family Sulfurovaceae; genus UBA1140. The sequence continues at coordinate 13,378 of JALUKJ010000088.1, forward strand.
GATTTTTTAAACTCAAAATTTGGTTTAATGGGTGGGATTGTTGCACTTATTATTTCAGGAATTTACCTCTCAGTTTCAGCAATTATTGGCTTTTTAGCCATTTTTGCTATTGCTATTCTTAATGGAATTGTTCTTGTGACCTTTATTGATGAGTTACGAGAAAAGTACCCTAAAAAAGCTCTAAAAGAGATGATTATAGAAGCAACTCTTCTTAGACTTCGTCCTGTTTTAATGACGGCATTTACAACGCTATTTGGGATTTTACCTCTGCTTTATGCTACAGGTGTGGGGTCTGAGATTCAGTATCCGTTGTCAGTTGTGATTGTTGGGGGGATTATTAGTTCAACGATTTTGACGCTTTTGGTTTTGCCTGTTGGGTATTTGGTGGTTTATCGGAAATGATTGTTTTTTTTCCCATTATTTAGGTGGGAAGAGATACTTAATTAACTCTGATGATAAGAATATTATTTAACTCTTTTTGATATAATCAAGGCAGAAAATATCAAAGAGAGAAGAGCCATGATAAATGAGATTGAGATAGTTGAATACAAAGGATTTAAAAATCTAAAATTAGATAATCTAAATCAAATTAATATTATTAGTGGAAAAAATAATATTGGGAAAACAGCTCTTTTAGAAGCATTATTTATTTATAAAGGTGTTTTAACAAGTCCTTTTGGTCTTATGTTTAGAAAAGAAACCTTTTTATTTATTGCAAAAAATAGAAATATAGATGAAGAAAAATTAAAAAAATATTTACAAAAAATTAATTATAAAACAGAAGATTTAGCGATTCAATCTAAAAATTTCTATCAATTAAATAATAGAGAAAAAGAAGAAATTTTATTTTTATAAATATATTATTTTTTATTTTAAGAAAGTAGATTTTATTTGTAAAAAATAAAAAATAATATATACTTATAGTAAGTTCTTTAAAATAATATAAACTTTTAATAAAAACTTTTATTAAAAGTGGAAATTATGT